>JACFNL010000117.1 GCA_019454875.1 Candidatus Cloacimonadota bacterium
AGGGCATCACGGTTGGGCATCAGGTAGTCCTGCATGGTTGCACCATAGGGGATTATTGTCTTATTGGCATGGGCGCAATTATTATGAACCACTGTGAAATTGGAGAAGAGAGCATTATTGGGGCTGGGTGTCTGGTACCGGAACACAGTAAAATCCCCCCCCGTTCTCTGGTAATTGGCATGCCTGGCAAGGTAAAACGGCAGCTTACCGAGGAGGAAGTTGGCAGGCTAAGACACTCGGCCCAGAAATATGTTGGTTATGCGGCCAATCATCGAGCTTCTTACAAAGACTTTGTGACTGAGCTGATGAATCAAAATGCGTGATAAATTTCAGGGTCTTCTGAAGGAGATTCAAAAAGAAGTACTGGGTAAATCCACCGAGATCGAGATGATTGTATTGGCTCTGTTATCCAGGGGCCATGTATTGATCGAGGATCTACCCGGTATGGGTAAAACGGTTTTGGCCAAGGCACTGGCAAGGGTTTTGAGTCTGAAATTCAAACGCATTCAGGGGACTTCGGATCTTCTGGCTTCTGACATTTTAGGGGTTCATATTTTTAACCCGGAGTCACGAAAATTTGAGCTGCATGAAGGACCGGCATTTGCCGAACTGGTCCTGTTTGATGAAATGAATCGAACTCCAGCAAGAACCCAAAGTGCCCTGCTTCAGGTCATGGCAGAACATCAGATTACCATTGATCGAATCACCTATCATCTGGAACCACCGTACTTTGTTATTGGCACTCAGAATCCTTTGAGTTCAGACGGCACATTTCGTTTGCCGGATTCCCAGCTCGATCGATTTTCCATTCGTTTGAGTCTGGGTTACCCCAGCCAGGAGTATGAAGTAAAAATTCTTAAGGGGGAAGCAGAATCGGCCCTGAATGCCATGGTATCAGGACCGGATCTTCTTTTAGCCCAGAAGGAGTCTCAGACCCCATTGGTAGATGATAAAATCTATGATTATCTGGTTAAGATAGCCCGTCAGACCCGGGAAGATACTCAGCTTAATCACGGGGTGTCCGTACGGGCCTTAAAGGATTTGATATGTCTTTGTAAATCCAGAGCCTGGCTTAATGGTTTTGATTATGTGACCCCTGACGATGTTCAGAAAATGGCAGTAACCTGCCTGTCTCATAGGGTATCGGGAAGACATCTGACAAATCGTTTCCTCCAGGAAGAATATATAAGGGAATTGTTACGGCAGGTACCACTGCCACTGTGAGAATGATATGCGCTGGTTAATATTTTTAATGATAGGTATGCTTCATGCGGGCACAATTTCTAAAGACGGATTTCCTAAGCCTTTTGATAAAGCCCCTGTCTTTGAAGGGAACTCCAAAAAATTCTGGCTTATCTATCATGCACAAACCTCGGACAAATCAGGCTCGGAGTTTTTGAATGAGGTTGTGAGGCGGCCTGATTTTAAGACCCTTTTAGACAGTTATCAGTTTGCTGTGGTGCTTAAGGATAAACAAAATAAGTTATCGGATTGGTTAACAGCTTGTGCAAGTTCCCTGGATGCGGGACAAATGCCGCATTTTCTGGTTCTGACCCCAAATGGCAGGCCTGTTCTTGGCATTAAGAAGGACTCGGTTGCATCGGCAGATTTCAGAAGGTCCCTTCAAGAGGTTTTGGTGATGGCTAAGACACGGCCTGAAGATATTGAAAAGGCGGCTTTTGAAGTTGTGAATGCCAATGGAGGAAGGGAGGCCTGGAGGCTTGCTACCAATCAGCCAGATCTTTCCGATCCGGCCATGAAGGAATGGGGTACTGGCAGTGCTTCTATTCATCCATTGTCGGTTCAGGCCCGCCTCAAAGGTTCTGGCTCAAACTTTGAGCTACAGCTTGATTTTGCCATTGAACCCGGATTTCATATTAACTCGGCTACACCAAATCAGGACTGGCTTATAAAAACATCGGTGGCAGGTGGTTCGGGAATTCGAATCCATGAGGCAAAATGGCCAAAAGGACATGATTTGATCCTCGAGTTTACCGAGGAACCAGTATCTGTCTACGAAGGCCAGTTTTCTGTATTTGTACGAGGAGATTATGAACCAGGTTCTGTACCTTTGTTCACAATTGATTTTCAGGCATGTAGTGAATCTGAATGCCTACCACCTCAATCCATGGAGCTTCATTTCTGACAATGTCCATGGTTTCTATTGAGCCAAAACTACTTTTGGCATACCAGGGAATTGTTGGGCCTAAGGTTTTAAAGTACGGGCTTGGGGATTCAGACTGGGTTGTGTTATGTGATCCAAAAATGGAGATTCATTTAAACCGTGAGACAATTCAGGCCCAGCTGGATTCACTCAAAGACTTTAAAGATACATCCCATTTAGATCATCCCGTCCTAAAGTTTTTGGGTTTCACAGGGTTTATCGGGTATGAAGCCTTAGCTTTTTTAAATGGGATTCAATCGCGTTTTACCTCGGCCATTCCCGATGGACTTGTATTCTTTTTTCAGACCATTATGCTGCAAAAGGGAGACAAGGTTGAGGTTGCATCCTTGATTCCAGGCCGAGAAGCTGAAATATTAAATTTATCGATACCTGCTTCTCTTTCTCATCCCCCCATTAAAAATGTTTGTGTGTCCCCATCAAGGGCAGAGTATCAACTGGCTTTTGACAGGGCAAAAGAAGCCATACACAGCGGTAATACCTATCAGATCAAACTATCGATCAAGGTTACAGCCGATGGCAGTATTTCAGCATTAGATACTTTTTTGAAACTTTTAAAACTCAATCCTAGTCCTGAAGCACTGTTGTTTGAGGCCCATGGTCTTAGTCTGGTTTCGTGTTCACCGGAAACCCAGCTTCTGATTTGTGGCAGCGAGGTTCTCACCAGACCCATTGGTGGAACATGGAGAAAGGACAGTGGATCTGAACTGCAAAACTTTTTAGAGGACAACAAGGAGCTATGTGAGCACAACATGCTGGTTGATCTGGAAAGAAATGATCTAGGAAGGATCTGTGAGGACAAGTCGGTTTATGTCAAAAAGTTTTGTGAGATAGAAGAATATTCGCATCTTTATCATATGGTCACAACTATTGTGGGCAAACTAAAACCTGAACTTTCTCTAGCGGAAATCATGCAGGCGATCCTGCCCGGTGGAACCATTACAGGTTGCCCAAAAACGGCAACCATGCAATACATCAATGTTTTGGAAGGGCAGGACAGGGGTGCTTATACCGGAGTGTTTTTTCATCAATTCCAAAATGGGGATCTGCACACAAGCATTCTTATTCGCACCATTGTAGCTTACCAAAACAGGCTTGAGATTCAGGCTGGAGGAGGGATTGTTGCCAACAGTACGGCGGAATATGAATACCAGGAAAATCTGGCAAAAGCCAGGGCTTTGGTGGAGGTATGCGGGATTCAATTTCCTAAGGAGTCTTTGTCTCTAATTCCGCCAAAGACCCCATGGGTTTTGCCATCCATAAAGCCGACTTTTCGCACTAATAAAACCCCAGCACACTGGAGCAGGGAACAGATTTTAATGATCAATCATTATGATTCATTTTCTGATAATGTCAGACACTGGTTATTAACAGAAGCCGATACGGTGGTGATTGATGCCAATCACTTAAATCCCGATCAGGTGCTGAGTTCCCCACCTCGATTACTGGTCTATTCTCCCGGGCCTGGTCATCCTCGGGACTGGCCTGAATCCATGAATCTGTTACAGTTAATCCTTTCGGATAGTCCCGTGGCTTTTTTGGGAATCTGCCTTGGTTTTCAAATGCTTTGTGAATGTCTGAACCTTAAGGTTGTTCCTCTGGCTATCCCTAAACACGGAGTGCGTGAAGAGTTAAAATGTCTGAATGGCAGAATGTTTTTTGGGATAGATACTATCAGGGTTGGCCGATACCATAGTCTTGGGGTTATGGGTGAAGCTCACAGTCCTTATGTGGTAACGGCCCGTTCTGGGGATGGCTGTATTATGGGAATGGAGCACTCAACCTTACCTGTGTTTGGCCTTCAGTTTCATCCTGAGTCTTTTTTGTGTGATAAATCCGCTCCACTTCTTAAGAATCTGATAACCCATGTCTGAATTGAGCTGGGCCTGGAATTTATGCGGTGAGTCGGTTGCCCCGGAAAGCTGTTTTGGCAAAAAAGGTGTGTTCACCACTTTTGGCATGATTGGCAATGACACATCGGCTTATGAGATACATCGTAACCGTCTATTATCCGATGCTCAAAAACTGGGTATTCAGGTTTTAGATTTTAGGGTGCTAAACAGTCATTTAAAATATTGTCTTAGAAATTGCCGTCGTATTCTCCCTTACAAGAAAAGAATCCGTATCAGTCTGACTGAGTCGAGCATACAGATAGACATATCCCGTTTCATAAAACGACCAAGGCGGGTCTGGGCCAGAATTGAGCCTTACAGTCGCAGACCCTATGCAGTAAAAAGTCTGGATTATCTGGAATTGTTAAAGATGCAGAGAAGGGATGGGCCATATTGGGAAACTCTCTTGCTGGATCCGGATTTTGGATTGGCAGAGGGGAGAAGCACCAATTTGATATTTGGTTCTGGTGATCTGGTTTTAGTCCCTGAAGTCGGGTTTTTACCTGGACTTGGTTTAAAAAGAGCTTTGGATGTATTGGGAAATTGTGTAGTAAGGCAAAAACTGACACTGGATGATTTGTTACACTGTAAGGAGATTGTATGTCTTAATCATCTACAGGGGCCTATGCAAATCATTGCCATTCCTGATTACAATTGGCAGTCTTCTTCCTCACAGATCTATAACCGGCTGAGACGCTTGTTGGGTACTGACTTCTCTTGGTGGTAGACTGCGCCTATGCGCATCATGGGTATATTAAACCTGACCCCAGACTCCTTTTATGATGGGGGCAGACACAATGTTTTAGAATTTGCCCTAAAACAGTTTGAGTCCATGGTTCGGGCTGGAGCAGATATTATAGATATCGGGGCAGAAAGTACCAGACCGGGCAGTGAGGCTGTTTCTGTATCTGAAGAACTCAATCGATTGCTGCCAGTATTAAAGGCCCTGCCCAAAGATCAGGTTCAGATTTCTGTGGATTCCTGCAAGCTTGAGGTGCAGGCAGAAGCCTTAAAACATGGGGCGCATTGGATCAATGATATTTATGGTGGCAGTAATGAGCTGTTTGAGCTAGCCCAAAAACACAGGGCCAGATTGTGCCTCATGCATACACCAGCACCTCCTAAGATTATGCAGGAGAGGACAGATTATCAGGATGTTGTCGCTGAGGTTTATGACTATTTTCTAAAAAGAAGGAAAATGTGGGAACGGTTTGATCTAGCCGAGGTTTTGATTGATCCGGGAATTGGATTTGGCAAAAATCTGGATCAGAATGTGAGTTTACTCAATCATCTTTACCGTTTTGAGGGTTTAGGTCAGGGAATATTATTAGGTGTATCAAGAAAGTCCTTGATTGCCAAAATGATGCGGGATGAGAACCTGAATGCAGAATCTAGGCTTCCAGGCTCTTTAGCGATGGCAATTCATGCCAAAAAATGTGGTGTCAAGGTACTTCGTGTGCATGATGTAGCACAAACCAGACAGGCATTGCAGGTAGATTCCTATTTAAGTGCGGGAATCTGTGATAGCCCATCCATTCATCTTGCAGGGATTGAGGTGCAGACTGAAATCGGGATTCTGCCTGAAGAACAGGGCGTTTTACAAAATCTAATCCTGGATCTTAATCTATATGGAGATTTTTCGCAGGTGAGCCAGAATGATGATATTGGGGCAGGACTCAATTATGTTGAGGCGATTGAGGCTGTACGGTTTTATTGCCAGAAGAATCAGAAAAAAACCTTGGAATCCTTTGCAAGTGATCTTGCCCGTTGTATAGGCGAGAGGTTTTGTCTTAAAAGAGTGGAGATAGAAGTTGCAAAACCAAGGTATCAACAGGTTTTGAGACTTAGCAAAGTCTCTGTTCGTGGGGTTTTTCATGCATGAGCTAGTTATGGATGCCTGGATTGGACTTGGCTCAAATCAGGGAGATCGGCTGTTTTATCTTTCGCGGGCACTTTGGGAGTTGTCCACTATCGGAAGCCTAAGACTGGCATCATCCATTTATGAGACTACCCCCTGGGGAGTTAAGGAACAACCGGCATTTTATAATGCTGTGGTTTGTATTCAGACCAATCTTGAGCCTTTGGAGCTGTTGGGCAGACTTCACAGAATTGAGGAGCAGGCAGGAAGGCAAAGAGATATTCCTAATGGGCCACGGACTCTGGATCTGGATCTTTTGATCATGGGAGGAATTCTTATGCAGACAGAATTTTTGACTCTTCCTCATCCACGGCTCACAGAAAGAGATTTTGTCCTGGCACCACTGGTTGAAATTGCTCCTTTGTTAAAACATCCAGAGGTAAATCTGGATATGCAGACACTTCTGCCTAAAGCCAGTATCAAAACCCTGAGCGGAAATATCCTGGGATGGGACGGTAAGCCAGTCGAAAGAGTGGTATAATTTGTGACTGTGATGTGGAAGTGGTTATTTATTGTCTGGCTGTCTGTCCCCTTGTGGGCCAGTGACGAAGAATATTCCGGCAAGGATCCCTATGCCCTGAGTGAGGATACCTTTACCAGAGCTGAATCTGAAGACAGGCTGATATTTCTGTTTATTGGTTCTGATGTCTGCCTGGAGTCCCGCCAGTTTCTTACCGATGTCATACAGGACAAAGAGTATGTGGAAATTCTGAAGAATCGGGTAGTCCTTGCCCTGATGGATTATGATTTAAACCCTTCTTTATCCATCCGCTACTCCATTCCTACAATTCCCGGATTTTTTGTGATGGACTGGGAAGGCAGAATTTACCTTGGAGCAACCAAGCCGAACAAGGATGAGGTATTGCCAGTCTTAAAAAATGTACTGGATGCCTTTTCCAAAGATAGAAGCACCTTACAAAGAGCTTTGCTTGATTTTCAGAGGCAGTCTGAAAGTCATTTAAGTTTTGGCAGTGTTCAGGAAGTGTTGGACTCGACTATGAACTTACCCAACCACATTTCTTTGGATCTGGGTCGTTATATATTGTCTCTTCCCCGCACCCATCGACACTTTCTTGACTATGAGGATCAGCTTTTGCAGTGGGTTCGTTCAGAGAATTTTGATTTTGTGGAAGGTTCCTTTTTTATGCCCCGAGGATTTTCCACCTGGTTTGCTGAGAGTAAATATGCATTTTTTAACTTCAAACTGATGGAAATGCTTCTGGATTTTTATTTGAAAACCAGAAACCCGGAATTTAAACAGGCTCTCTTAAAAAGTTTGAGGATATTAAAGCGGGATCTGGCCCTGGATCAGCAGGATGCCTGGTCTACAGGGTATGCTTCCAAAAATTACTTTAAAATGGAGTTGCGGGAACGCCTGAAGTATTTTCCACCGGCCCCGCGTCGATTTGATCTGGCGATATCCCAGATTCTTTATCTCAAGGTTTTATATAAAATGGAAGTTTTGATTGCCCGAGGGCTGATGCTTCCTTCCGAGATCCAGTTTTTAGGGGCGGATGCACTTCCAAAAACCAGACAGGAGAGATTTGCCAACCTGATGACCCGTTACGGCAGGGAGGATGGGTTGATCTATTTCACGCCTAGCCGTGAGTTTTCCAATTTTGAAACCCAGATTGAATACTTTGCACTGCTACAGTTGATGTATCAGTTGGAGGCAGTAGATAAGCGGGTTTTTATTGGCCGTATGGAATCCTTGTTTGATGCATTTGTGAAAGGTTTTTATGATGAAGATGCCCAGATGTTTTCTGATGCACCTTTAGAGACAATTACTAAACATCCCCGCCTGTACCAGTATCCACTTTATTTTGTCAGGGAACATGCCCGACTTTTGCAGTTTCTGGACTTTTTACACATTCGTACTGAAAAGTCTTTATATAAGGAATGGAATGAAAAGCTGGTAAAAAAAATTGCCGAGCATAATCATAAATATCCACAACGGTTTTACTGGCTGGACTGGTATCGTAATCTTGCCCTGTCACGGCAGGGTGCGCCTGAGGGAGAAGAAATTGTTCATGAAACACGGTCCAGATAAGCTTTGGTGGGGCATCGTATTTTGTTTATTGTTCTGTGGCTGCTTTTCTGGCTCTCGACCCGATCCAAAAAATACTTTTGAACGCTTTGTTAAGGCATGCTCCAGTGCCGATGTCCGCAATTTACAGATGCTTTTGACCACGGAATCCTGGATTCAGTTTCAGGAGGAACTTCGTAGAGACTATGGCAGCTTTGAGAAAGGCATCAATGCCATAGCGGAACAGACTAAAAATATTCCACCTCAGTTTGTGCGGGTTGAGCCTGTACAAAAACATCTTCTGGAACGAATTTACTTCCAGCGGGATCAGATGATTGACTACATTCAAATCCAGTGGAATGACAATCAATGGAAGATTTCCCTCCGATCGGCTGAGGTGAACCAGCCGACCCAAACAGGCGAACTTAAGGACTTTAGTCCGTCAGGTAAGGAATAAATAATGCAGTTTTATGATTTTTCATTCAAGACACTTCAGGGCCAGGATTACTCTTTAGCATCAGCCCGGGATAAGGTATGTCTGATAGTAAATATCGCCAGAAAATGTGGTTACACCCCACAGATGAATGAGCTGCAAAAGATCCATGAAGACTACCGTGACAGGGGATTAGTGGTTCTTGGGTTTCCCTCCAATTCTTTTTTGTTTCAGGAGCCAGGAGACTCTGAAGAAATTCTTTGTGCCTACGAAGCTGATTATCGTATTGATTTCCCCATGATGGAAAAGTCCTCCATGCTGCCAATGGGCATGAATCCCCTGTTTGAATGGTTATCATCTGTACAGCCCAACACCGAGGCTCATGGCCTCATCAAATGGAATTTCACCAAGTTTTTAATTGATAAACAGGGTCAGGTTCGTTTTCGTTTTGGCCCAGCTACCACTCCCTTACAGATGATCCCCCAAATCGAAACACTTCTGAACGAGTAGCGGAGGTAAAATTTTGCTGTTTTGCTTATTCTGGTACATCGAATTTTAAATGTAATATGGGCTGTTGATCTTTGAACACAACAATCTGTCACGCAAGATGCTGGGCCCAAAGACAATAAAAGAGAACACATCCCACAGCATATTTTAAATCAGGTGGTTTTAAGGGATAAGGGCCGTTGCAGCTTTGAAAAGTATGGAAGAAGGTGTAATCGCAGAAGGTTTCTTAACATTCATCACATAAAACCCGTAAAAGATGGGGGTCAGAATACGGTTGACAATCTGGCCACCCTTTGTGAAACACATCATATTTATCTTCATCATAAGGAAGAAA
>JACFNL010000007.1:0-56877 GCA_019454875.1 Candidatus Cloacimonadota bacterium
ATCTGGTTATCCAAAGAAGACCTTCGCGCACTTTCCAGAGAAGCCACTGATGAGGTTACTTATGTCTCATGGTTTGAAAGACTCAGAGTGGCCGGGGTTTCCATACCATCGGATGCCAAAGAACTTGCCATGCAGGTAAGAGAAATTTATAGGCTGGTTGAGGAAGGATCTGCTTCTGTTCCTGGATACCTGAAAATCTGGGAGCAGGCAAGGGGAGATTTAAGTCGTTTGGCTGAGCCTATAGCCGAGGCTCTTAAAAATCCAGCTGACACAACGGCCATCCATCAGGACCAGCTATTGCCACTGCATACGCGCCTTGTACAACAGGTAGAAAGACCATTTCTGGCTTTAAACCCGGAGCTTGGGCGAACCTTGCAGTACAATACCGAGACTCATCTGACCGCTAGTAAAATCTGGCCAGTCTTTAAGGGATTAAATATCCGTTCTTTTGGCAGTGCTACCTTTGTGATGGATCCCGAAAAGTATCGGGAAGGCAAGCTCAATATTCTCAGATTTAACGAAAAAAAACAGATTATTGGAACAGAGAGTGCCATGTTTGTATGGGATCCTAGAGGGGAAGTAATGTCCCTCAAGACTCCACAAAATAATTTGACACCAGTGGTTCAGAACATGGTGGGTATGTTTTATCGTGGATTTGGAGAGGATTTATCGAGGTTACAGGGAGAAAAGACAATCTACCTTGGGCATATCAAAGGAACCCGCAGGGATCGGGTTAAACTGGATATGAAAATCAGACCGGTTCGCCTTGTAAAAGATCAGGATCTTCCTCTTTTGGAAGTGGAAATGATCCTCATGGAACATCCTCAGGATAGGGGAGATTCTTTATCCCTCTCAGGAAAAGGCAAGGTCAGGATTGCTCCCAATGGGGTTATCGCAAACATAGAGTCTGAGGTGAGTTTTCGCGTCAAGATGCTTGGATTAAATCTTGTGCGGGGATCTTCCAAGGACAAAATAGCTCTTATTTACCCTTAGTGTTATTATAAAAACATGAGATACCTTTTGTGCTTTGTTATATTGAGCGGGACAGTGATTGCAGCCGATATTATGGGGTCCATTAAAAATATGGTCACTTTGTCTGCTGCCTCAGATGTATTAGTGTGGCTTGAAGTAGACAATCCAGGAGCTGTAGAACCAATAACAGCTCACATGCGTCAGCAGGAAAAGGAATTTCATCCCAGGCAACTTCTGGTTCCTGTTGGTTCTGTGGTGTATTTTCCTAATGAGGATCCGTTTTTTCACAACATCTTCTCTCACAATGCTATTCAGAAGCTGGAGCTAGGACAATACAAGGGTCAGGGGGAACCGGTGACATTTGAAAAGCCGGGAATTTATCCCATAGGATGTGAGATACACCCTTGGATGGCAGCCCATATTCTGGTGGTAAACTCTCCTTTTTATACTCAGTCTGATGCTACAGGCAAATTCAACTTTTCTGGAGTACCCGAAGGCAAATTAAAGCTGCATTACTGGACGGCTGATATGCGGCAAACCCAGGTAAGGGATTATGAGGTTAAAGCAAGCCGGAATGTGGCGTTTCTGACCATAGAACAAAAAATGCTGAGGCGCAAAAAAAGGGAAGAAACACCAGTGAACCGAGATATTCCCGCATCGGCTTATGAGTAAAAACCGCTCTTTGGGAACAAAAATATTTTTAGCCTCGGTTGCTGGTCTTGTATTGAGCATGTTTTGTGCCATGGCAGCATTTTTGTGGTTTTCAGGCAATGAGAGTTATGCTGAGTTTCGTAAGGATCTGGAAACAGCGCAGTATTCCAGTCTAAAGGTGGCTGAACTTCAGAGTGCCCGATTAAAAGCAGCCCTGGATTCCATTCGTCATTCTCCCCGTTTTGTTTCTGCAATTCAGGTGGGGATTCATGACATGCCTACATTAAAGGATCTGAGCCAGACGGAGTATACTCTTTTGGCTGATGCTGAATTTTTCAGTATATTTTCTGATTCTGGAGATCTTTTGGTGTCCCTACTTGGCGATGCCGGATTTTCAGACTATACGGAAAAAGAAAAGGAACATTTAACAGGGCATGATCTGGTTCAGGTTCATTTAAGCGATCATTCCTATGAAAAATTAAAACATAAGGTATCCAAAAGTGGGGTATTTGAGGATTATCTGATTCTTCGGGATCGCCTGTTTCGAGTCCTGTCCTGTCCAATTTATGATAATCATGACAATCTGATTGCTGTTTTGACGGTCGGTGATGAGGTGAACTCTGTCATGGCTGAAGAACTGGCCAGATTTACAGGTTGTGAAATCAGTTATTCCGGTTCTGAGGGTCTGTTTGCTACTTCATTGGACAATCATTCGGATCTTGTTGAGACTCACGGTGATATTCCAGAGCATGTCAGTACATTTTTACAGTGGGGGGAGTATCTGATTCTGGCTCACCCACTAGAGCATGGCCTGGAAGATCGGCCTATTTTTTTAGTGGTGAAAAGGAGCATGAAATCGTTTTTAAAAAATCGCCAGCATGTCATGTTGCTTAGCTGTTTATTGCTTGCCATTCTTCTGGGAGTCAGCTTTTTAATGAATTTGTGGCTGAGTGGAAAAATTGTTCGGCCTATCAAGGTCTTGACTGAGGCTATGACTCGGGTAGGACAGGGGGATTTGACAGTCCAGGTTCACATTGATTCAGGGGATGAGGTTCAGACTCTTGCAGACACCTTTTCGGACATGGTTGTTGGTTTGCGCGAAAGACAAAATATGAGCCGTTATCTAACGGGTATGGAGCTTCAGGAGGTCAAGTCAGCCGTTGAATCCAATCAGATGGTGCAGCGGGGCGGGACGAAAAAGATTGTCAGTGTCCTGTTTAGTGATATTCGCTCCTTTACAACCCTTTGTGAGTCTTCTGATCCAGGGCTAATCGTAGATTCGTTAAACTACTATTACAATCAGGTTATTCCCCTGATAGAAAAAAATCATGGGTCACTGGATAAACTGATTGGTGATTGTGTGATGGCCGTCTTTGAGGAGTCCGATGGACAAAATTGTGCTGACAATGCCTTGACGGCAGCAGTGGAAATGTCAAAAAAACTCGCGGAAATTACCCCATCAATGCAGGAAGCGGGCCTTTTAAGTTTTTGTGTAGGTTATGGGATCAGCACTGGAGTAGCTGTAGTGGGCAATGTGGGTACTGAGGAGCAGATGTCGCGCACAGTTCTTGGGGATACGGTGAATCTGGCGGCCCGAGTGGAATCCTATAGCAAGGATGGAAAACATACCTGTATTCTGTATTCTGAGGCCACAAGAATTGCCTTAAGAAAAAAATGGGAAGATGAACTTCTGACTGAGGTAACGGTCAAGGGAAAATCTGTTCCCATTAAAATTTACGAACTGACTCAAGTTTGATATTTTGATTCCGGTTTCACCATTTTATCGATTGGATTAAGAACATGCAGGCAGTAAAGGGAATGCGGGATTTTTATCCTCAGGACTATCGTATTAGGGAGTGGCTTTTTCAAATTTTTCGTGAGGCATCCTTAAAGTCTGGTTTTGAGTTTTACGATGCGTCTGTAGTAGAGCATGAAGAACTTTATGTCCGCAAAGCAGGTGAGGAAATCACCGAACAGCTTTATACATTTGAAGATAAATCCGGGAGAAAAATTGCCCTAAGGCCGGAAATGACCCCGACTCTGGCCCGTATGGTGATTGCCCAGTACCGCCAGCTTCCAGGCCGCTTGAAATGGGCGGCAATTGCTCAGTGTTTTCGTTATGAACGCATGACTCGTGGCAGGAAACGGGAACATTATCAATGGAATCTGGATGTTTTAGGGGATGAATCCCAATTCGCGGAACTTGAGCTTTTAACCACGGCAATTCATGCTTTGGAGTCTATGGGCTTAAGTAGTAATGAGGTGAAACTTCGCATTTCTAACCGTAATCTTCTGGCTGATGTATTGACTGGTCTTGGTGTGGATAAATCCGATCATATCAAGGTATTTTTGCAGATAGATAAACTGGGCAAGATGGAAGATTCCGCTCTAATCGAAGCTCTAGTAAAGGAGGGGATACCCCAAACCCTGGCTTTGCGTGTTCTTGAAGTAGTCCAGTTAAAGTCTTTGGATGAGGTATCGGCTCTGGTAATTGAGTTAAATGCTCCCAAACAGGGCCTTAATCAGATCAAGGAACTATTTTCTCTCTTGAATCATTATGGATTTTCCGACTGGCTGGTTTTTGATTTTTCCATTGTTCGGGGTCTGGCGTATTACACGGGTACAGTATTTGAGTTCTTTGATGCCAGTCGTGGCTTAAGAGCTATTGCCGGAGGTGGCCGTTACGATCACCTGATTCAGAATCTGGCAGATATCGATCTGTCCGATAAGGCCAAAGGCAGTATTTCCATGCCGGCCGTGGGATTTGGTTTTGGGGATGTTGTGATTCTTGAGCTTCTAAGTGATCTTAAGAAGTTGCCGGAAATCAAACCACATCTGGATTTTTACTTAGCTCCCTTTGGTGAAGAAGAAAGAATTCTGCTGCTTCCTCTTCTTAAAGAGTTACGGCATAAAGGCTTTTTTGCTGAAATGCATGCCGGAATTGCCAAGCCCAGAAAACTTCTGGAAGCTGCCTTGGAAAAAGGAGCTTTACACTGCATTATGATGGGTAGCGAAGAGAAACAAAAAGGCGAGATTCGTATCAAGACATTTGCCACTCGCGAAGAACAGTCCCTGAATCTGTCTGATTTTTTAAGCTCCCTGTGAATCCTTTGGCTGAACCGATAATCAATTCTTTGGTTCGTCCCCCATTTGTGGGAATGGATGAGTTAAGAAGGAAGGCCGAAGCCGATAAATTCCCACTGATTGATGACTCAATAGGGGCATTTTTAGCATCTCAGATCAGACTTATGGGGGCCAAGCGGGTTTTAGAACTTGGCAGTGGTTTTGGGTACTCAGCCCTCTGGCTGGCTTATGGAATGCAAGCGGGTGAACTTTGGCTCTGTGAGTTTCATGAGCATCTTTTGGAGGAAGCTAAGGCTCACTTAGATAAAACCGGGCTTATTATCAATCTGAATCTGATTTCCGGAAATGTCATGGATAATGTTTCCAAAATGCCTGTGAATCTTGATCTTATATTTTTGGATATCGATAAAAAATTCTACTTTGATGCCTTCCTAAAAACACTGCCTCTATTGCGAGATGGGGGCCTTCTGGTTGTGGATAATCTGTTTTTGCGGGGTAGACTCTTTGAACCAGATGGAAAAAAACAGATGGCCCGTGAGCAGGTTTTTTTGCTGCTGGACTGGCTTAAACAGAATCCTAAGCACCACTCTCAGCTATTACCTCTTGGGGATGGTTTATTGCTGGTAGAAAAATAGTTTCGTCTGAATCCTCTGGTTTGGGGTAATACTCTATGAAGGAGTGAACATTGAATCAGTCATTTGAGAATTTTTTTCCCCAGATTGAAAAGAAGATCTCGGCTTACATTCGCCGTCAGGGATTTCCTCTATCTGATCTTGAGGATTTATTACAGGAAATTCGCTTAAGGGTCTGGCAGAACTGGCACAAACTCAATCCTGAGCTTGAGGTATTGCCCTGGGTGTATACGGTTGCCAGAAACGAAAGGCTTCGCTGGCTGGCGAAAAAAGGTAAAAATCCATCACTGGTACAGGATTCATTGGATGAGTTACCCATTCCCCAGATTCTGGAGCAAAGGGAACAGTCAAACACTGTTAAAACTGCCATCCAAAGCCTAAGTGAAAGTCAAAGAGAAATTCTGGTTCTGAAGTTTTATCAGAATCTGAGTTTTGAGGAGACAGCCAAGGTTGTGGGCCTGCCAGCGAGTACGGTCAAATCACAGATGTACAAGATCTTGAAAGAACTTTTGGGGAGGCTTTTATGAGCCTAAAATTTACAGAAGAACAACTAATGGATTTTTTGTTTGGTGAGGCTGACTCCAGTTTGAATGGCCAAATTCTTATGGCTATACAAACGGATACTGTCTTAAAGGCCGAGCTCGAATCTATGCAGAAACTACTTGGAGTTATGGGCATATGGGAGATGGAGGAAGCTTCATCACCTCAGGAAGAGATTCTTGACTTATGCCAGATCAGCCAGTTTTTAAAACTTAGTGAGCAGGAGATCAGCCTAAACCTCAAGGAAATTCCGCACATGGTGATTGCCGGACAGATTCGCTTTTCCCTGCCAGAAATCAGGCAGTGGCTTAAGGGTCGCTCCTCACAAAGAAAAACCTCTGATTCCAGGGTGATTGAATTTGATGACTTTTTGAAACGAAGAGTAATTTAAGGAGAAGTGATGCAAACCGATTTAATGCAAATTTTTAGAGATGCCTGTGCCAAAAAAGCCTCAGACCTGCATTTTTTACCCCAGGACGGGGTGTGTATTCTGTACTACCGTCTTGATGGTGCCCTCAAAGAAATGGAGCGGTATAACCTGGCCCAGTACCAGGAAATTTTGACCCGTATCAAGGGTATGTCCCAGCTGGATATCGGGGAAACCCGTCTACCTCAGGATGGCAGGATCCGTTTGGCGATTGATAGTAAAAATGTGGATTTTCGCTTGGCCACCCTACCTACTATTTTTGGCGAAAAACTCACAGTCCGCATCATGCAGCCCATGAACTCACATTTGAGCCCTGAACAGATTTTTACCAATCCCGAAGATTTGGCCAATTTCAAAAAAACCATCAGCCATGCCTTTGGATTGATTCTGTTTTGTGGAAAAACCGGCAGCGGCAAAACTACCACGGCCTACACAGCCATACAGGAGCTTTCCAAGGGCCAGAAATTATCAATTCATTCCGTGGAAGATCCTGTTGAATACACTCTGCCCACCGTTGCACAGACGCAGATTCAACCCAAATTTGGCCTAGGGTTCCCTTCGGCCATCCGCTGTGTTCTGCGCCACGATCCCGATGTGTTATTTGTTTCTGAAGTCCGCGATCAGGAAACCATGGAACTTATGTTAAAAGCTGTTGTCACGGGCCATTTAGTTATTTCCAGCCTGCATGTCTCCGATTCAATTTCAGCCGCCCAGAGACTGCTTGAAATTGGAGTCAGCCCCTATATGGCAGCCTCAGCCTTAAGTACTGTTGTATCACAGGTTCTTTTGCGCCGTGTCTGTAAACACTGCTGTGAAGAAGTTACCCTCGATGAGGCCACAGCCTTACATTTTGGTATACTTGAGGGTTTGAAAATCAAGGAAGCTAGAGGCTGTGAATCCTGCAACCACACGGGCTACCGTGGCCGTATGGCCATCTATGAATTTCTGCATTTTACCAAGGCCATGAAAGATATGATTCGAGCCCAGAACATCACCGGGCTTCAAGATCACCTTGTAGTTTCCGGTCACAAGTCTCTAAAAGATCGGGCCCGCGAAGCTGTCGTCGCCGGTCACACAACCATTGAGGAAATGAGTCGGCTGACTTGATACTTTAGATAAAACTAAAATTAAGACCACGAATGACCAATAAATTTAATGTATAATATAAATTATGCAAACTGCAAGTTTGGAAGCCTTCGTAGATGGGACCTGGCAGAAAATGGGTGTTTTAACTTATGGGTCAGTGCTTGGGCTGGAATATGATTCGGAATATATTGCCCAATTTTTTGATTGGGGTATAGGCTATCAGTGTTCTTTGCAACACCCGGTCAAGTTCTGGCCCTTTGTGCATGAAAAATGGCCCGCATTTTTATATGATCTCATGCCTTCCGGTTATGGACGACGGGCATTGATATCTGTTCTGGGCGGTCAGGATTCGCCCAGACGGGATTGGGAAGTTCTGACTTTTGGAGCTAGTCATGCCCCTGGAAACCTCCGAATCAGGGAGGCGAGAGAATGGATGCTCAATCGGCTTCCTAAGTTTTCTGGGCCTCAGATTACCAACTTGAAAGCATTGGAACTTTCTGATATCCAAGACTTTATGCAGGTTGGATTTTTACCGGGAGGCTCTCCGGTAGGTGGAGAAGCTCCTAAACTGGTTTTGACTCAAAGCGATGAGGGATACTATTTTTCGGCATTACAGGAATCCGGTAAACACTGGATTGTGAAGTGTGGTTTTTCTGAGCGGCAGGCAACACTTTTAGCCTCAGAATATCTTTATCTTCTATGTGCCAAAAACTGTGGGCTAAATGTATATGAAACCCCAGGACTTATGGGTAACCATCTGTTAATCCCCCGTTTTGATCGGGTAGAGGACAAGATATATCCCATGCACAGTGCCTACAATATATTAGGAGTTCCTGGCTACGGTATTTTTTTGAAGCATGAGGAAATTCTGGCCCGTTTGGCTGAATATATTTCCGGTGAGGAACTGTTTGAGGATTGCCTGGAGTATCTCAAGCGCGATTTGTTATCCGAAGCTTTACAGGTTCTGGATAATCACGGGCGAAACACAGCTTTTTTGATCCGTGATCATAAGTTGAGATTATCCCCCCTGTTTGATTTTTCTCCCATGTATCTTAGTGAAGATCCACCATATCGAAGTACACAATGGGAAGCTCGAAGCTACCAGGACCTGCTGGCTGACAACGGGCTTTTTAATCAATTGGGACTGGATTCACGAAGACTTAGAACCGTGCTAAAGGATTGGGAAGGTCAGTTTTTGTACGGAATCACCGATCTGATTCAAAACTGTTCTCTAAGAGTTCGGGAGGTTTGTGAGCCCAGGGTGGATAAAGTGCTTCAGATTCTGAAGGGTTTGACATGAGTCGGGTTGTTTTAAAAATCTCGCGAGATGAGATGCGAACCAGAAGAGAAATTCTTTGCGAAAATCTTCGTTATGGGCGCATCAGTTGTGGCGAAGCAGTCAGGGAAATGCGTCTGATTTTGGGCCTTACCCAGGCCCAATATGCAAAAATGGCGAAAATGCGAACTTCTCAACTTTCCCTGATCGAAAGAGACAAGGCCAATCCAACCATAAAAACTTTGCAAGCCCTAGGCAAGCCCTTTGGTTTTGCTGTGGGCTTTGTGGTCCCGGATTTTCCGAGGTAAACCAAAGTTTATGTTACTATCAGATTCTTATGGCAAATATTGAAGAGTTAAAACAGGGTGTTCGGATTTCTGGCCTGATTCCAAATCAAATTGTTACGATTCAGAGTGTAGAAGATTTTGGACCATCACTTCAGGTAACTTATCGGGAAGCATCGGGACGATTGGATGAAGCAATTTTATCTTCGGAGCAAATTGCTTCGCTGGTTGTAGTTCAGCAGCATCAGCTTCATTTTGATGTATCAGTAGCGGATGATTTTTTACTGGCAGCTGAGGCCACCCGGATTCGGCATGGGGTGCAAAGCGATCCATTTTTGGCTGTGCATGGCTCTAAGATTGAGCCACTCCCGCATCAGATTTCAGCAGTATATGAATATATGCTGGAACAGAATCCTTTACGGTTTTTGCTGGCCGATGATCCTGGTGCTGGCAAAACAATTATGGCAGGTCTTCTAATTCGGGAACTGTCATTAAGAGGAGCTGTTGAGAGGTGTTTGATAGTTCCCCCAGGAAGTTTGGTCGAACAGTGGCAGGAGGAACTGGAAAACTGCTTTGGAATGAAGTTTGAAATTTTAACCCCAGACTCATTAAGGCAACACAGAGAAGAGGTGTTTCAGATTTATCCGCGAATGATTGCCCGTCTGGATATGCTTAAACGCAATGAGGAGATTCTAGGCTGGATTTCTAAAAACAGTTGGGATTTGATCATTTGTGATGAAGCTCACAGGATGGCAGCAACTGCCTATGGCAATGAGGTTCAAAAAACCAGACGCTATATGCTTGGGGAAGTGTTATCGCGGGCTTCCCGGCATTTTGTCTTAATGACGGCGACCCCACATAATGGAAAGGATCTGGATTTTCGTCTGTTTTTAAGCTTGTTGGATCCAGATCGTTACGCTGGTCTTTATCGTAGTAAGGATCCTATTCGCCTAAACTCTGATTTTTTTCGTCGTATGATGAAGGAGGAGTTAATCCGCTTTGATGGTACCAGTTTGTTTCCCAAACGACTGAGTAAGGTGAGCTGCTATGATTTAAGTGATTCTGAACTTAGCCTTTATCGGGAGATTACTTTTTATGTTCAAACGGAGATGAACCGGGCACAAAGGCTTGAAAGCTCAAAACGGGTCAATGTGACTTTTGCCATGATTATCCTGCAAAGAAGACTGGCTTCGTCTACTGCGGCAATCCTGAAAAGTCTTCAAAATCGTAAAGGTCGCCTGGAATCTCAACTGGAGAACTTTCTATCTGGCAAAATAACCGAGACTTCCGATTTTTTGGATGTTGAAACTGACTGGGATGAGTTTGAAGAGGATTGCAGTATAGAAGAATGGGAAAATATCTCTGAAATTTCCTCATCGATTACAGCCGCTCAGAATATTGAAGAGTTAAAAAAAGAGATCCAAACCGTGGATCTTTTGTTACAGAAAGCTGTTGAGATCAGAAATCTGGGCTGTGATGCTAAGTGGAAACAACTTCAGGAGGTTTTGCAGTTTCCTGAGCTGATACGGGATGGTAAGAGGCAGAAGCTTCTGATTTTTTCTGAGTTTCGCGATACTTTGGCATTTCTTCATCAGGAACTTGTATCGGTCTTTGGTTATTCTTCATCCGTTGTAAGTATTCATGGCGGGGTCAGCCGAGAGGAGAGGTTAAGGTTATTGAATGAATTTCGCTTTAACCCGGAAGTGATTGTCCTGTTAGCCAATGATGCAGTGGGTGAGGGTGTGAATCTGCAACAATGTCATTTGATGATCAACTACGATTTGCCCTGGAATCCGAACCGTCTTGAGCAGCGGTTTGGTCGTATTCATAGAATTGGCCAGACAAAGCTTTGTTATCAATGGAACCTGATCGCCCATCAGACCAGAGAAGGTCAGGTCTTTAAGCGAATGCTTGAGAAACTGGAAATTGCCAGAAAGCAGCTTGATGGTAAGGTCTTTGATGTTTTAGGGCAGGTTTTTGAAAACAACCCCTTAAAGGACATGATTTTGGAAGCATTACTGGCTGGGGAAGATGCCATCAGGCAGAATGCAGTTTTTAAGAAGCTGGATAGTTTGATGGATACTGAAAAAATCCGTGAAGTGCTTAAAGCCAAGGCCTTTGCCAGTGAAGTAATGGATATGAGTCGCTTATTGAAACTTCGTGAGCAAATGGAGAGAGCTAGAATTCAAAGACTTCAGCCGCATAATTTAAGAGATTTTTTCTTGAGATCCCTAAAGAAGCTTGATCTTCGGTTTCGGATTCATGCGGATGGTTCTATTCATTTGATCCGAATTCCGGCCTATCTTAGCGATTTTGTGCAGGAGAAGCTGCCAAGCTCCTGGGATAAAATTACCTTTGATCGGGAAATTGCCCGTCAGACAGCAGAGCTTAGCCTGATAAGCCCTGGCCATAGCCTTTTTGAAGCAATCACGGCCAAGGTTTTGAGTCTGGGCCGAGCAGCTTTAGAAGGTGGCACCATTTTAGCTATGGATGATGCCAAACAGAACTCACCCTTTTTAGTGTGTGCGGTCAAAATGCTTGTAACCGATTCAGATAATCTGCAAAGGCCTGTGTTTGAGGAGTTGCGTTGGCTGATTATGGATTCTTCCTTGGTTCCCAAAGAAGCTGGAACGGGCATTTTATTGGATTGTCGGCCCCTTACGGAAGTGGAACAAACCGTTAAGGATATCGATTTGGATTGGGTGTTTCAAATGGATCTCTCAAAAGTGATTGCAACAGGAGCGATTCAACTTTTTTTTGATGAGTTGCAGGCCAAAATTTCACAAAGACAGGAGAGAATTGAAGAGCAGATTTTAGAGATTCGCACTCGCCTAAATGCCGAGATTTTGCATTTAAGCAATAGGGCCGAAGGGTTTCGCGATAAGGTGGATCAGGGAGAACAGAGTTATTTGGGTCTGGAAAAAAATGCCAGAATTGAAATGGAGCGGTTGGAAATTCGGCGGGAACAAAGAATTTCAACCTTGATGCGCCAAAAGAATTTAAGGGTGATTTCCCCCCGACTGGTGACCTGTGCTTTAGTGATCCCCTCTGAACTTTTACAGGACTCATCATCAAGTCAAAATTCTTGGTCAACCTATGAAGAAAGAAGAAGAATTGAGCTTATGGCCATGCAGGCCGTGATAGCAAAGGAAATTCAGTTAGGTAATACTCCTAAAGATGTATCCGATCAGAACCTTGGTTATGATATTGAATCTAAAACGACCAATGGGGATCTGCGCTTTATTGAAGTCAAGGGTCACAGCCCAACGCGCACCGAGATTCATCTGACCCGAAACGAGGCTCTAAAGGCCCGAAACAGCCCCGATAAATGGATTTTGGCTTTATGTCTTGTGGATGCAGATCACACAAGGGAACCTGCCTACATTCAAGGTTTTGACTTTGGAGAACCTGGAGATTTTGGCAGACAGATTCAGTTGTCTGTGAAAGAGCTTTATAACAAGCTAAAGCCTTCGGGCAAATAAAACACAAAATGACACACAGTATTTAATGTGGGGCGCTAAATCCACCCCTTCTGGTGTAGTACATTCTCAGCCAAAGTAATTTGTCGAGGGCTGAATTGTTTTTTGTTTTCGTTCCAGGCATATACGGCTTCATAAATAGTTTGGTTTTTAGGCAGTCGGTCATGTTTTTTGATCCAGTGAACTGTTGCTAGAAGCTCAAGGCCAAACGGGGATTCAAAACCCTCTACCAGCTTGGCAACTTTTTGAAACCGTTTCAGTGTCTCTGAGTGTTGCTTCAAGAAAATGTGGGCCATTTTGACTGCATTGGGCATAAGTGTGAGTTGTTTATCAGGCTGATCCCCTCCATCGCTATAGCCAGAAATAAACAGCTTGTCCATTCTATTCAGAACATGGCGCAAATTCTCTGCATAAGGGCCATAGTGGGCCTTTTTGTATTTGAGCCTTAGCGGCTCCCCAGCTTCTTGCATAAAGTACATCAACTTGTGCACTTCAAGAAGACTAATGAAGGGATCTAAAAATCCTCTAAGATATTGGTCCATAAGTCCGATCAGGCAGGCCCTACCGGGTGTCATAAGGGGGGGCTTTTGGGATTGATCCGGGATGGTTGCAGCTACCTTGGGGGTGCTTGCTGGTTCAAACACCAGAATGGATACATCCTTTAAGCTAGCTAATTTATCTTCAATTATTGGGCGGACCTGGGCCCAATCAAGCCCGCCTAATCCACAGCCAAGTGGTGGGATGGCTATGGATCGAATGTTTAACTGGCGTATACATCGGGACAGTTCCTCAAGTCCTTGTTCTACATCTTCAATCCGGCTTTTACTTCTCCAGTGATTTTTAGTGGGAAAATTGATTATAAAATGTGGCTTAGCAAGAAGCCCGGTTTTAAACACAAAAAGTTTGCCGGGCTTAAGTTCCTTTTGAGCACAGGCTGTTGCGTAAGCTCTAAAATTTTCCGGGAATTTCTTCTTAAACTGCAAAGCAATACCCCGTCCCATGACCCCATCACAATTGACGGTATTCACCAGAGCTTCTGCTGGTTCATTTAAAATATCACCTTGTTTGAATAGAAACATTTGGGTTGACTCCAATTAGTAGTACCAGTCAGGTTTAACCGCAACTTGAGGCTTGTGAGCCGCTTTGTAAAGTATCTGTTGAACCTGCTGCATTACACATGTTGAATACACACCAATTTTGGCTATCAATATCCATGGAAAATTCTTTTCCATTAAAAATTCGGCTTGTTTAGCTTCCTTGACATTTTTCCATTCCCGAGAGTTAATGGCCGCCCAATTTAGTCGGTTTAAGTCATGAAGATCAGAATAATCGTCAAAGTAAGTTGCTCCGGCATTGGTTGATGTGATGGCCCATCTCAGATTTGATTTGTCGGCCCAGTTCACGGAGGCCTGGACTTCTGCCACAAGATGAATAATAGGCTCCTGTCCACCTCTGTAAGAAATATCGTCATGACTTTTTCTGTACATTAAATAGAGCATAATCGAACGGGGACAAAAATAAAAGGGGACACAATCGCCAACATTCAGACCGGGGTGGCTTGCCAGTTCTTTGGTTCGTCTGCGTTGTTTGATGTGGTTCATACCAATCTGTGTGCCGACAGGAGGATTTTGCTGCATGATTGCCTCACAGTACAAATAGCCATCTTCTAGGATGGAAGCTAGCCTGTCGACATGAACTATGTGATAGATACTTGGATTCATGATAAAGTCCAGTATACCATTCTGTTTAACTATCCTAGTGCTTGTCCATCCTGTGGCTGATTTTTGGGCCAAACTAAAATCTGTGTCTGCAATAACCACACAGTTTTCCAGGCAAATCTGATCGGTCGAATCTGGGTTGAAGTCGTTGAAAACCCCACGGGCCCTGATGTGTGACTGGATAGTAATTTCTTTGAGAATTTCCCCTTTTTATTCTGTTCAAGCAGGATAAACAGGTTTGACTCATTAGGGTGTGCAAGGCAAAGTTTTCTTGGGTTTTTTCAGATCACAATTGGATTTTTAAATGTTATAGCTGGGTAGTGATCTTCAAGCCAGCTATCATTATTTTCTATATTTGCTCGAACCGTGAGGTTCTTTAGATTTTTCTGAATCGCCTGGTTTTCATGGCGAAAGCTCTGCAATATTGTTTCCTCATCTATGGAAGGATGAAGATCATTTTTCAGAATCTGTAATAAGGATAAGCCATCAAACATACACATACGAACCAGTGCGGGGACATTATGCAAATTGATTTGTGATTCAAGCAACTCTATCCAATTTGAAAGAAGACCAATTTTATACCTTATCGGATCGGGAATTAAGTTCTCGTCTTTCTTCCAGCGATAGGCATCTTGCCACGGGACCCTCAAAATTTCTGACAACTCCCGCAAATCAAGATTAAGGGCTTTACTAGATTTTTCTAAAAATTTCTGAAATGGCATTGTAGACCCAACTTTCATTTTACAATATCTCAAGATGTTTGGCATACTCCAAGGCTAAAAGGAACCCCTATGCCCAAAAAGAAGCTCATTGAAGTTGCACTACCCCTGGAAGTAATTAATCAGCAGTCAGCCCGGGAAAAGTCGATTCGCCACGGGCATCCCTCCACCTTGCATCTTTGGTGGTCCAGAAAACCACTTGCAACAGCCAGATCGGTTTTGTTTGCCCAGCTTGTGGATGACCCTTCGGCTCATCCTGAGACATTTCCTACGGAAGTTGAGCAGGAAAAGGAAAGAAAACGGCTTTTTAAGATTATGGAAAAATTGTCGGTTTGGGAGCATGTTCAGGGGGCAAGTTCCCCAGAACTGAATGCGGCCATCAAGGAGATTCAAAAAAGCTGTGGTTTAGAGTTACCGGCCATTTATGATCCTTTTAGTGGGGGAGGATCGATTCCTTTAGAGGCTCAAAGGTTAGGTCTTAATGCCTATGGATCGGATCTGAATCCTGTGGCTGTTATGATTGGGCGGGCCTTGATTGATATCCCGGCGCGCTTTTCTGCGCAAACACCGATAAACCCGGATTTTTGGGCCAAAACTCAGAAAAATCAAAGACTTATGGGGGCCGCAGGTCTGGCATCAGATCTTGAATACTACGGACAAAAACTCAACGATCTTGTTTTTGAAAAAATTGGTTCATTTTACCCCACTGTAAAATCAGAATGGGGAGAAAAAACTGTGATTGCCTGGCTTTGGTGTCGCACTGTACCCAGTCCCGATCCGCGTTTTGAGAATGCCCCGGTTCCTCTGACTAGTTCCTTTCTGCTCTGTGCCAAAAAAGGCAAGGAAGTGTATGCCAGGCCAGTGATTACAGGCTCAAAAATTCATTTTGAAATTGTTTTTGGTGCGGATGCCCCGGAAGGAACAGTGAATCGAAACGGAGGCACTTGCCTTTTATCAGGCCGGGCCATGCCTTTTACGGAAATCCGGGCTCATGGCAAGGCCGGCAGAATGGGGCAGATGCTGATGGCTGTGGTCGTGGATGGGGATAAGGGACGGGAGTACCTTCCTGCTACCAAAGAAATGGTGGAATTAGCGGAGTCGGCCAAGCCAATATGGGGGCCGGAGGTTCCGATACCGCATAACCCAAGAGATTTTAAAACTCCTAACTACGGGCTACCAACAATCAAAGATCTTTTCTCCCCCCGCCAGCTATTGGCTTTAACCACTTTTTCTGATGCTTTAGAGGAATTGCAGGCAAGTATTTTGGCTGATGCCAAAAATGCAGGCAGTCTGCCAGAGGATTCCCGTCCATTAGCGGAAGGGGGTTGTGGGGCTTTGGCTTATTCCGAGGCTTTAATGGTGTATCTGGCCCTGGCTGTAGATAAATTGGCGGACCGATTGTCAACCATTGCAAGCTGGGATAGTGGTTATGTAAAAGTTCGCAATACCTTTGCCAGACAGGCTATTCCGATGACCTGGGATTTTGCCGAATGTAATCCCTTCAGCTCTTCTTCAGGAAACTTTATGGGTTGTGTCGAATGGGGGGTCAAGGTTTTGCAAAAACTTCCGGCCAGGGGTATGGGGCAAATTGCGTTTGGTCCAGCCCAGGCCGGGAATTTAGGCCCACAGACAGCCATTATTTCTACCGATCCTCCATATTATGACAACATTGGTTATGCGGACTTGTCCGACTTTTTTTATGTCTGGCTTAGAAAATCCTTAAAATCCGTGTACCCTAAACTTTTTGCCACCTTACAGGTGCCAAAGGCTGAGGAATTAGTAGCCACCCCCTACAGGCATGGCAGCAAACAAAAGGCCGAAGATTTTTTTATGGCAGGGATGCAGGAAGTGTTTGCCTCCCTTCAGAAAATCCAGCATCAGGAATTTCCTCTGGCCATTTATTATGCGTTTAAGCAGCAGGAAATTAAGGATGGCAGCACCACTTCCACTGGTTGGGCCTCATTTTTACAGGCTGTTTTAGATTCAGGCTGGGAAGTGGTTCGTACCTGGCCCATGCGCACTGAATTAATGAACCGTATGTTGGCTTCAGGAACCAATGCTTTGGCTTCCTCCATCGTTTTAGTCTGTCGTCCCCGTCAGCCCAAGGCTTTGACTATGGAAAGACGGGAGTTTTTGCAGGAATTGCGTAAAGAAATTCCTAAAAGCCTTAAAATCTTAATGCAAAGCGGAATTGCCCCGGTAGATATGGCTCAATCCATTATTGGACCAGGGATTTCGGTTTTTTCTAGAGCCAAATCAGTTCTTGAAAGTGATGGATCGCAAATGAGTGTGGCTACGGCCCTTGGGCTTATCAATCAGGTGGTGGATGAGGTGCTTACGGAATCTTTTGGGACCATGGATCCCCAGAGTCGCTTCTGTCTGGACTGGCTTTTGTCCCACGGTTTTTCCGAAGGCAGTTATGGAGATGCCGAAACCTTATCCAAGGCCAAAAATATAAGCCTATCCTCTCTTGAGCAAAGAAAAATTATCAAAATGGGTGGGGGCAAACTAAGCCTGGTTGGCCTTGATCATCTGCCGGATGTAAAAATCTTAAAGGACTATTCCCAGAACATTCTCTGGCAGGATCTTTTGTTTTTAATGCATGGCTTTCGTGAAAATGGAGAAACAGGGGCAGCCAGTGTTTATTCCCTACTTGGAACCACCCGCTCCAGCCTAAAAGATCTGGCCTACCGGGTTTTTAACCTGCTTGAGAAAAAGGGCCTGTCCGCAGATGCACTCTGGGCCAATGCCATTGTAAAACAATGGGATCAGTTCACCTCCAAGGCCACCACAGTTTCAACTGGTGTGGGCCTGGAGGCACTAAGAAATAGAGTGCAAAAAGAGTGAGAGCTTTGGTGGAATATTTTGGGGAGGATAGGTTGACGGCTTCAGTTTTTGGGATCATGATGAATATGTGGTGCAGAGTTTTGTTATGTGGCCGATAAATCTCTTGTGTTGCGGGAGGTTTTTATCATGAGGCTTGAAAGTTTTAGTCACCTGGCTTTGCAGCAAAATATGCAGGAGTTGGGACTGACAGAAGAGATACTTGCAAGTAAGTGTAAGCTAAAGCCCGAGGCGGTTCGTGGTTTGCTGACAGGAACGGTCAAACCCAAGTTAGCTCAGGCAGCAGAACTGTGTTCCGTTCTGAATGTGGATCTGGATCAAATACAGGCAACCCAAGTGTGTAAACCAGAGTTGGTCAAGATTTCATTTCGTCGTTTGGGAACTAGCGAGGCACTGGGTTACAGAGCCAGGTGGGAAATCAGACAGGCCCAAAGACTACGAGATACCTACCTTCGTTTGTATTCCAACCATCAGGATCAACAAAAATTTGATTTGAAACGAGGTAAAACCATTGAAGAGTCTGCCAGATTGTATCGCGAGCAATGGCAGTGGGTTGACTTGCGAAATCAAACTCTAAAAAAGTATAAAGACAAGCCAGATTCAGTGGGTAGAGAACTTTTTCTAAGAGCAAGGCTTTTTATAGAAAAACTTGGAGTACTGACATTTACGACCAATTATCATCATGCACAC
This sequence comes from Candidatus Cloacimonadota bacterium, assembly GCA_019454875.1. Taxonomy (GTDB): domain Bacteria; phylum Muiribacteriota; class UBA6191; order UBA6191; family UBA6191; genus UBA6191. The sequence goes on from JACFNL010000007.1 coordinate 18,403, forward strand.
AAAATACCGCTTTCAGAATTTAGGGGGCTTTTAATAGAGCATCAGCAATTTCCCGTGATTCTAATCAACTATCATGATCATTGGGCGGCTAAACTATTTACCCTACTCCATGAATTTGCTCATCTTTTGTACCATGATAAGTCAGATGACCAATCCACTGAAAAGGACTGTAATCATTTTGCAGCCGAGTTTCTGATACCTGTGGATGAGTTAATCTCGTTTTACTCCAGCAATAATGATGTTTCGGTAGATTCAGTTGCCATTCGATTTGGTGTCAGTCGCTATTGTGCTGCTTATGCCATGTATCGAGTCAAAAAGCTAACCGAATCTGAGTTGAATGAAATTCGGATTCAATCGTCATTGTATAAAAAATCGAAACAGCCAAATTCTGGGGGGGGCCAACATAGCTATAGAAATCAGCTTTTGGCTACCAGTCCCAGTATCTGGCAGTTTGCCTTGACGGCCTTTGAGCAGGGAATTATAGGTCCGACGACCTATTCGGAATTGACAGGTTTTCCGGTGGATACCAGTTTGGATCAGGTTAGTAGTTTCCAGGTGAGGGATCAATGGCAGTAGTATTAACCCGTCTTTTCCTTTCCGATACCTTTTTGCATAACTATCCCCTTGGTGTATTTGAAAGCCTGAGCAATAAAACTCTGGAGGGCCTAAAAGATAAAAGTTTAATTTTGTCTCTCAAGGTATACCAGGAAACCCAAATCGAGGCATTAAAGCAGATTAAATTGGACAATTGGAAAGTTACCCCGTACCTGAACTTTCTTAATCAATGTGAGAAATTCAGTTTTGATTTGAATCAGGATCCTGCAAATGTCAGACGCTTAATGGATTCTTACAGAACCTCATCTCTAAAAGTGACGGAGGCTCTGGCAGAAGTCATTTGTTTTGCCAATTCCAATGGGGACACCAAAATCGCTATGGGTAAGGATACTGCCGAGTTTGGAAAAAACATCAATGGCATGTTGATTCGTGCCCCGGATGTCTTTAAGCATTTGGAGTGGCGAATTTAGTCATGGCAACTCCAGAATATATCAAGTCATTGATCCGCTCTCACTCCAGCAAGGAGCCAGAGAGGTTTTATACTATTGCCTTACAGCTTGCTGCTCATGAGGCAAGGCAGGGCCATCAGGTATTGGCTCAGGAGATTCGCCAGATTGTAGAGGCCGAACGCAAAAAGAACGCCAGCAATGTGATTCCCTTCCCTGTGGATTTGAAGGGTATGATACAACAGGTTTTTCCCGACGACAGAAAAAATACCCTGATTTTGCCCAATGAACTACTGCAAAGAATTGAGCAGGTGATTCACGAATACTTACAAAGAGACAAATTAAAGTCCCACGGTTTGATTCATCGCAAAAAGCTACTGCTTCTTGGCCCTCCGGGAACAGGAAAAACCATGACAGCTCGGGTTTTGGCGAAGGAATTGGACTTGCCATTACATATTGTTCAGGTAGATCGCCTGATGACGAGATACATGGGAGAAACCAGTGCCAAACTCAGACAAATATTTGATTTGATGCAAACTCAACCAGGGGTCTATTTGTTTGATGAATTTGATGCCATTGGTGGAAACCGGGCCTCTGATTCTGATGTTGGGGAAATGCGCCGGGTAGTCAGTGCGTTTTTACAGTTTATTGAAAACGAAGACTCGGACAATCTGATCCTAGGAGCATCAAACAATCAAAAACTTTTAGACCCGGCCATGTTTCGGCGTTTTGATGATATTCTGTCTTACAATATCCCGACTGGTGAGGAAGCGAAACGCCTGATATCGGACACATTAAATATTTATATGGCACCCAATTTTGCCTGGAAAACTGTTTTATCCAAGGCTATAGGCCTAAGTCATGCCGACATTGTTATGGCCTGTAAAGATGCTTTGAAGTCAGCTATTCTTGCCGATGTAAATCTCATAAAGCCCACTGACCTTATCCGATTTCTGACCCAAAGACAAAAATGAGCCGCTCTAGACCTAAGGAGTTTCTATGGCATTATCCAACTCAGAGCGAATTTATAAAGCACTAGATCACCTAAGAGTTGGCTTGTCGCCTTTTGTTTTGACTCAGCTTCAGCAAAAACTAGGTGATCGGTGGAACGAAGATCTAAAGACCGTAATTCGGGATTTACCTACTCTGGATTTGCGAGAAGACGGAAGTATCGGGGATGTCGCACTGATCCTCAAAATCATGAAGGTTGGTTTTGCAGATTTTTTTCAATCCGTGCTTGGGGTGGGAATCCGGGTGTTTGTTTTTGAGTGTGCCGATATCAGGAATCGCTTTGCACATCAGGAGGTTTTTTCCCATGATGATACCTGGAGGGCTTTGGATACAATCCAGAGACTTTTGACAGCGGTTGGAGCAGGTAAAGAGAAAGATGCTGTGGCTGATTTGAAGGAATCCTTGTTTGCTGTAAGCATGAGAGAAAAAATTCGCTCTGTGGAACGCAAGGAAAAGAAGGAAGAAAGTCCTAGTTTTTTAGGTTTACTCCCCTGGCGTGAGGTGATTACTCCGCAAAAAGATGTGATAGAAGGAACCTTTAAGCAGGCTGAATTTGCAGCCGATCTGGATGAAGTGTTTCGCAACCGGGCCAAATCAGAATACCAGGATCCGATTGAATTTTTTCAAAGAACCTATTTAACCCGTGGCCTGAAGACAATTCTTAAAGCTGCTTTATTAAGGCTTAGTAAAAGCGGAGGCGACCCAGTCGTGGAGCTTCAAACCCGTTTTGGAGGTGGCAAAACCCATAGTATGATTGCATTGTATCATCTGGCTCGTTCTTCCTCAGAATTGCAGGCATTGCCCGGCTTAGAGGACTTGCTTCAGGAAACCGGAATTCAAAAGCTTAATAAGGTAAATTGCGCAATTATCACGGGCAATCAATACGGGCCAAATCAGGTTTACACCATGTCCGATGGTACCAAGGTAAAGACTCTATGGGGGCTAATGGCCTGGCAGCTTGGGGGAGTGGATGGCTACCAGATTATTCAAGGCAGTGATGAAAGCGCGACTTCTCCTGGCAAAGAAGAACTTCAGGAGCTTTTACAGAAGTTTAATCCCAATCTCATCATGATGGATGAGCTAGTTACTTATTTTCGCCAGTTGCCAGAAGATCAAAAACTTAGTGGCGGGACTCTGGATTCCGCTGCCACATTTTTGCAATCATTGTCCGAAGCTGTAAAAAACACCCCAGGTTCTATGATGATTGCCTCATTACCAGCCTCAGAAATTGAGGTAGGTGGCACAAATGGAGCGAGGGTTTTAGAAAGACTTCAAAATGTTTTACGCCGGGTGCATGTAAGCTGGAGTCCGGCCGCTGAAGATGAAACTTATGAAATTATTCGGCGGCGATTGTTCGGTGCTCTCAGTTCTGAAGGGCAAGCCCGAGCTGATTCTGTGATCAAGAAGTTTGTGGAACATTACCGTGAGCATCAGAATCAGTTACCATCAGATATATTGCAGGTTGATTACCGGGAATTAATGAGTCGCTGTTATCCGATTCACCCCGAAGTTTTTGATAAACTTTATAAAAAGTGGTCCTCAATTGATCGTTTCCAGCAGACCCGTGGGGTTTTAAGGTTCATGGCCAATGTGATTCATGAACTATGGGATAGCGATGACAAAAGCCCCCTGATTATGCCTGGTCAGATTCCCTTTTCCGAACCAAAAATCAGAGATAACATAACGGGTTACATGGAGGATAACTGGAAGCCTGTTTTGGATAGTGATGTGGATGGAAGTAATTCCACAGCCAAAAAGATTGATAACAGCTTTTCCCAATTTGGGGCCTACCATCTGGTAAGGCGAATTGCTCGAACGATTCTTTTAGGATCCGCGCCTGTACAGAACAACCGAGGAATAACCTTTGAGGAAATATGCCTTGGAACCTCAATTCCACCACAAAAGATTCCCCAGATACGGGATGCATTAAGCACTCTGTTACAGGAGGCGACTTATCTTTACAAGGAAAATGATCATCACTACTTTGATACCAAGGCTTCACTGAATCGCACAGCCCAGGACATGGCCCGGAATCTCAGACCAGAAGAGGTGGAGTTTTCTATTCTTGATTTGCTTCAGCCCAAAAAACAGGGCAGTGGATTTGCTGCTGTACAGGTTTTGCGTCCGGGAACAGAAGTGCCAGACGAAATGCGTTTAAGGTTAATCATTTTGCCCCCATCTGCCCCCCATAGCAGATCCGCTGGTCCGGCCTCAGAACTTGCTGCAAAAATATTGAAGTTTCGTGGCAGTACTCACAGGGAATTTCAAAATTGCCTGGTATTTTTGGCGGCCGATCCAGGAGAAGTGAAGGATCTGTATTCACTTGTGAGCCAAAGGATGGCTTGGAAAGCTCTGCTTGATCAAAAAAATGAAAGGGATTTGACTCAGTCTCAATCCCGTATGGTGGAATTGCGTTTACGCGAATTGGATTCAACCATCCCTCCAAAAATTCTTAGCACCTGGTGCCACATTTTATACCCTCAACCCGATCAAGGAACTGAGATGCGTTTTGACTCGGTAAAAACACGAATGGGGGATTCTTTGGAATCGAGGACTTATCTGGCTCTCAAGGACGAGGATCTTTTGGCTCCTGCTTTGGGGTTTTCAATCCTTGAGAATGAAATCTACAAAAACAATCTTTGCCGGGGAGAGAGTTTTATTGAACTTTCCCGCCTGTTTCGTGACTACTGCTCCTTTCCCTACCTGCGCCGCATCAATTCTGAAGAGACTCTTTTGCACTCTATAGATTCCTATTATAGAGATCCTCAGAATGCAGAAGGGGTTTGGGTCTATGCTTCCAGCCGCAACCATGACGGAAGTTTTGAAGGCATCAAAGTACAGTTTGGTCAGGGATTATCCGTGCGTTCTCTGAGTGGTTATCTTGTAAAACGCGAAGCAGTTCATTCAGCAATTGAGACCCTTCTAAATCCAGTCCAATCCATGCGGCATGAACCATCAAATCAGGAAACAAGGCCAAGCACAGAGTTTAATCAGCCTTCCGTGCAGCGAATGGAACCAATTCCCCCTAAACAGGAGATACAGAATCCCCGTAACTTCCGCACATCATTTGATGTCAAGGCAGAAAAATTGGCTTCACTTTCCCGTCAGATTGCGGAAGAAATCCTGCCTCATCTGTTAAACGATGGTGCTGACATCAACATATATATTGAGATTGAGGCCCGTACGCCCAAGGGTTTTAGTCAGGAAACTAACCGTGTAGTCACTGAAAACACCAAGGTTCTTGGTGCAAAGACTTTGGAAATTGTGTAGGCTTTACACAAAAATCAAAAATTGTTTTATGAATCATGAATTTGTCTGTGATCACCTGGGGCTTGATGTAAAAAGCCTGGAACATTCCCTGTCATCTTCATCTGATGTGTTTCGTGTACGGCTGGCAGGTCGTGATTCGGTTTTAAAATCCACCCGTTCCCCAATCCGACATGCCAGGCATCTGGCACAGTGGCTTCGTCGGCTTCAGCACAGTGGCGTTAGTGTAGTTGCGCCCATTGAGTTGGGCATGGACAATCCATTTGGAGAAAATGACTGTTATGTGGTGTATCCCTTCATCAAGGGCCGCACGCCTACAGACTCATTGGAAGATTATTTTCTTAGTGGTCAACTTTTGGGGAGTATCTGGCAGTCAGAACCTCATCCTGGTTTAGTCGAATACAGGTTCACCGATTTTTCTGAAGGGATCGATGGTGTGCTTGAAGATCTTGAAATCCTCAAACAAAGAGGGCGGATCTGTTCTGAGGCGGAACACTCGATTCTTGAGATGGCTGGCAAAGTATCGGATCTGGTTTCCAGTCTGGTTGATGCAGAGCTTCCCCGTTGTGGCGCAGTCTGGGACTACAAGGCGGCAAATCTTGTGTTTCATGAGGACAAACCAGTATTGATTGATCCAGACAGTTGTGGTTATCTACCGCGAATTCTGGATCTGGCCCTGGCATTTTTGCTCTGGCCCAATGATTGCCCCACTCTTGCAGGGCGATTGCCTGATGTTAAGCAGTGGCAAAGTTTTCATGCGGGTCTTTTAGAGGCTAATGTGGTGCTGTCAGATCTGGAATGGCAATTGATGGATTCGGCACTACAGTTAATGTTTCTGGATGAGGCTCTGTATCTTCTGGTAAACGATGAAGCAGGATTTCAGAATCCACGGCAATGCTTATACCTTCAGGATTTAATCAGGTTGGCAAAAGATGGCTGTAAATACCCCGTGAGTCAAGCAGAATCGAGCCATCTAGGATAGCCGTATTTTCACAAAAAAATTTCTCTGGATCGATGTCGGCCAATCCACCGGGCTGTTTTATGCTCTGATGCTTGAAGTTTCAAAGCCAGTTTCTGAGCAGCCTGATTGAGGTGCTGGTTTCTTTTTCAAACTCAGGTTCTCGCAAAACCCAGTCATAAACCATTTTGGTTGCCAGAGGAGAGTATTTTACCAGATGGCAGACAAATGAATCGGTAATGTGCCAGGAATTTGAAAGGGTTTCATTCGAAGATTTGACATCTGCAATCCGTATGGCAATTTCTCTTAAATCATTATCTTTGGTAGCCCAGAGTTTTTATCTGCTCCATAACTTCCAAAACAGTCCATTTCTGCATAGAGGTTCACATCCTTTGTTAGTTGCGGGCCTTCTTCGGGATTGTTGATGGAGACATGTTATCATTGCACGAAGATTATAATCGGGCCCTATCAGAATCAGACAAACTGGCCCAAGCTACCCCAGTCCGAAATATCGCTTAAGCAATAAAGGGCGTGGGTGGTTTAAAGAGCATAGGATAAAATCTGGTTTGTGATACGATTCTCGAGCTTGAGCACACTCACAAATAATACTATAATATTAATTAACCGATAAAAATTAGGATTAATAATATAGTGATATTACTTATAACCCCATCCAAGGCACAAAAAATACTGGCTGAAAATACCCGTTTGCAACGGTTGGATCAGGAGTTGACCCAGGAAGGGCTGGCTTTGCGTTCTGGAGTGCCTTTAGCGACTTTGCGCAAGTTTGAGCAAAAAGGCATCATTTCATTCTCAATTGATGAAGTGGTAAAGGCCAATACCAAGGTGGCCCGCAAAAGAGGTCGTCGTAAATGAAATCAAAGCGGAGAAACCCTTTCCAAATGGCCAGATCTTGCCAAAAATATTGAGCAGATCAGAAAACACATCAAGGCTTAAGATGGATTATAATCAAGAGATGCAGACAAAGGTTGTTTCACTTCTTCAGGCCAAGCTTCCTAAACTGATGGCCATTTACGCCTTTGGCAGTCGAACCCAAAACACGGCTTCAGATGATAGCGATTTGGATTTGGCTGTTTTGGTGGAAGGGTACGCGGAGCCATTGCCTCTTTGGGAGCTTTCCAATCAGTTAGCCGATCTGGTTTTATGCTCCGTGGATCTTCTGGATTTTCGGGCCGCCTCTACGGTAATGCAATATCAGATTCTTATGTCAGGCCAACGATGGTGGGCAGCGGATTCCCGAGCTTCCATTTATGAGGCTTTTGTATTGAGCCAAAAGACTAGTCTGGATGAGGCCAGGGCTGATCTTCTAAAAGATATTCAGAAGCGAGGAAGCATTTATGGCAGATGATGTGCTTTTAAATAAGGCGGCGACCATTGAACGCTGTGTTTTTAGAGTCAGAGAAGAATATGCCAAAAATCCGACGGGGTTTGCCAAAAACTACACTCATCAGGATGCTGCCATTCTCAATATTCAAAGAGCCTGTGAAGCGGCTTTGGATATGGGGCAGCATTTGATTCGCAGAGAAAAACTGGGCATTCCCCAAAGTTCTCGCGATATTTTTACACTTCTTTATCAGAGTGGCTGGATCGATGCTGAACTATCTGAAGTCTTAAAACGCATGGTCGGATTTCGTAACATTGCGGTTCATGATTATGAAAGCCTGCAACTACCCATCCTTGAAAACATCATTCAGAATCATCTGGAGGATTTTTTAAGCTTTAGCCGTGTGGTACTGCTAAAGGACGCTCAGAAACCGTGATAAGGCGCGTAATATGTCTTTGTAGTCTTCGTTCAGCATCATGCAGACTTTTAATGGTAATTTGGTCGCGCTTCATATCTTCTATGATACCACAAAGCGATTTCGGGTTCGATTAGCAAACCAGACCAGGGAGAGCATGACGGGGACTTCTACTAAAACACCAACAACAGTGGCAAGGGCGGCACCGGAATTGAGACCAAAAAGGCTGATGGCTACGGCTACGGCCAGCTCAAAAAAGTTTGAGGTGCCGATCAGGGCGGCGGGGGCGGCGGTGCTGAAAGGAACCTTCCAGAAATAGGCCCATGCGTAGGCCAGAAAGAACATGCCGTAACTTTGAATGATCAGGGGTATGGCAATCAGGGCGATGATTAAGGGTTTATCGATAATGGTCTGGGCCTGAAAACCAAAAAGCAGTATGACTGTAGCCAAAAGGCCCATGATGGAAAATGGTTTAAGACGGGCCGTGAATGTGTTGATGTTTTCCTGATTCTGGTTTTTATCCAGTTTGCGTCTGGTGAAATAACCGGCGGCCAGAGGGATCAGGACATAAAGAACGGTGGCTAAAACAAGAGTTTCCCAGGGTACAGAAATATTACTGACACCAAGTAAAAAAGCCGTGATTGGGGCGAAGGCAAAAATCATGACGATGTCATTGATGGATACCTGCACTAAAGTATAGTTGGCATCACCTTTTACTAGCTGACTCCAGACAAAAACCATGGCTGTGCAGGGAGCTACACCAAGAAGAATCATGCCTGCGATATACTCGCGCCCACTTTCCGGGGTCACTAGGGAGATGAATATGTGCTCAAAAAACAGAATACCTAATGCGGCCATGGTAAAGGGTTTGATTAACCAGTTGATTGTCAGGGTAATGCAGAGTCCTTTAGGTTTACGGCCCACATCCTTGATGGAGGAAAAATCGACATTGACCATCATGGGATAAATCATGACCCAGATCAAAAGAGCAACTACCAGATTCACACTGGCATATTCGATTTTGGCAATGGTTTGAAACAGGGATGGAGTGGCAACACCCATGCCAACACCAGCTAGAATACATAGGGTTACCCATAATGAGAGGTAGCGTTCGAATATGCCTAAAGGGGACGATTGTTCTGTCATAATAAAACTCCTGCCACCAGAGCGAAAAACAAAACTACAGACCAGGATGGCCACTTTAGAGTCTGTAGCAGGAAAAACCCGGTGATTGCCAGTGTAAGGTCATAAATACTGAAGATAGCGCTGGTCCATACCGGGTGATAAAAGGCACTAAGCAGTAGCCCTACCACAGAGGCGTTGATACCAGGCATAATCCGCTGGATGAATCTTTTTTGTCTTAGTTGTTCCCAGAAGGGAAGAATCCCAATGATTAAAAGCATGGAGGGCAAAAATACGGCAATGAGGGAAATCAGACCACCGATAAAGCCCGAAGGGACTTCACTGGAGACAGCACCAAGATAGGCAGCAAAGGTAAATAGTGGCCCAGGAACAGCCTGAGCCATACCATAACCGGCTAAAAATGCATTATCTGAAACCCAGCCTGGAGGAACCACCTCGGCCTGCAGGAGAGGCAGTACCACATGACCCCCGCCAAAAACCAGAGCACCAGCACGGTAGAATCCATCAAATAGTTTGACTGTGTAGTTCTGGCTATTTGTGGCAAGTAGGGGAAGTAGAAACAAAAGACCTAAAAACACGCCCAGCATCAGAGAACCAGTGGTTTTGCTTACAGTGGATTGGATGCTGTTTTGTGGGGAAGAGGTCTGGGATTCTTTAAGCCAGTACCCCAATAAGGCCCCTAATAGAATCATACTGATTTGTCCGATTGTGCCCGGTATAAAAATCGTGCCAATCGCTGCACCAATGGCAATCAGAACACGAGGAAAATCCGGGCAGAGTTTTTTTCCCATGCCCCAGATAGCATGAGCCACCACAGCCACAGCCACAATTTTTAATCCTTTTAACCACCCAGGCTGGGCTGCTTCAGACGGATTAAAATATTCAAAACCCAAGGCAAACAGAATCAAAAATATCGCCGAAGGAAGGGTAAACCCAAGCCATGCGGCCAATGCTCCAGGGAGACCACCACGGGACAGTCCAACGGCTGCACCAACCTGGGAGCTGGCGGGACCGGGCAAAAACTGGCAAAGAGCCACAAGATCGGCGTAGGATTTTTCATCCATCCATTTTTTTCTTTCCACAAACTCATGCCGAAAATAGCCTAGATGGGCAATTGGACCCCCAAAGCCAGTTAATCCCAGGCGTAAAAAAATGAAAAATATCTGTAGGGGTGAGGACATAACCCCATTCACAGGCTGTTTCCAATTTCCTTGAGTTTCTGATGGATTTCAGTAAGGCTCATCTGCTTTATAGGCAGGGACAAAAATGCATCGACTCGTTTTTTAAGCATCAAAAACACCCGATCAAATTCTGCTTCAATTTCAGCAGGACTGCCCTCAAAATGGGCAGGGTCCGGCACTCCCCAATGAGCTTTGATGGGGCTTCCCACAAACAGGGGGCAGGTTTCCCCGGCAGCATTATCACAAACCGTAATCACGATATCGATTTTCTGATCCAAAAATTCATCCCAGGATTTACTGCGATAACCAGAATCCGGTAGTCCGTGACGATTTAATGTAGCAAGGCTTTCTGGATGCACTTTACCAACTGGAAAACTTCCAGCACTAAAGGCTTGAACCAGGCCATTCCCATAATGGTTTAATAGCCCTTCAGCCATGACGCTGCGGCATGAGTTTCCTGTACAAAGAATCAGAATTTTTAACATTAGCAGTTACCACCTTCCCAAAAAATTCAGCCGATTGGCCTAGCTTAAATGTGTTAGATGAAAGGAAAGAGTGTTATAGGGCATCGATAATAATGGGCATATTGTTTAAGGGTCAATTAATTAATATGGACCATTCTTGAATATATTAGATATTGCTAATATAATTGGCTCATGGAACGACAATATACTCTATCCCGTTTTGAGGTAATGCAAAGAAGCGCGGTTCAGGCAGAAGCCATGCTGAAGTTATTGGCCAATGCCAGAAGGTTAATGATTCTTTGCCACCTGGTAAAGGGAGAAAAATCAGTGGGAGAACTGGCGCAAGCTCTTGATTTATCAAGTTCGGCCCTGTCTCAGCACCTGGCAAAAATGCGGGATTTGAACATGGTTCGGCCCCGAAAACAGGGGAAGATGGTCTATTATTCTATCAGTAATCCTGAGGTGGAGGCCATTCTTTCCACCCTCTATCTGATTTATTGTAAGGGTTGATTTTTATGTCTAACACTTTAGACAGTACTAAAATGATAATGTTTTTTGTATATGGAAAATTTGGACATAAGGAGGAATGATATGCATGTCGAAACATTTTTTGATCCGGCCACAGCCACCTTTACTCATGTGGTGGTAGATGTAAAAACCAAAAAATGTGCCATCATTGATTCGGTGATGGACTATGATCAGGATGCTGCACGAGTTTCTACAAAAAGTGCAGATCGGGTTATTGAATATATAAGATCCAATGGATTTTCAAATGAATGGATTCTGGAAACCCATATTCATGCGGATCATATAACAGCAGCGTTTTACCTCAAACAGCATGTCGGAGGTAAAACGGCTATGGGAACCGGAATTCGTGAGGTGCTCAAGCTCTGGGTTCCTAAATTTGATACCTCAGAAGATACCCCTATCACTGGGGAGCAGTTTGACAGACTTTTTGAAGATAATGAAGAGTTTATGATAGGTGAGTTGAAAGTTAGAGTCTGGCACACTCCTGGTCATACACCGGCCTGTTCAAGTTATCTGATTGAGGATGCCATTTTTGTCGGCGATACCATGTTTGCCCCGCATATTGGAACTGCTCGTTGTGATTTTCCAGGTGGCAGTGCAAAAAATATGTACAACACCATTCAAAGAATTTATTCCTTACCCGATGAAACACGGATATTTCTTTGCCATGACTATCCCAAAGATGGGGCTGAGCCTATGTACTGCATTACTGTGGGACAGGAAAAGAGAGAGAATGTCATGATTCGGCCACAAACAACTCTGGAAGAATACAGGACAAAACGCGAGGCGCGGGATGCTAGCCTTTCCGTACCAAAACTTCTATATCCATCCATTCAGACCAATATGAGACTAGGAGATTTTGGGGTCAAATCGAAAAATGGACTTCAGTACATCCGCATTCCGGTGAATATAATTTGAGAGGATCTACTTAATGGCCATAGCCGCCAGAGAAAAGTAGGTAGGGATTCCGATTGCTATATTAAATGGCAGGGTAATACTGATTGCAGTAGTAAGATAAATGCCTGGATTGGCTTCAGGAAGGGCCATCCTTACTGCTGCCGGGGCGGCAATGTAGGAAGCACTGGCAACCATGGTGCTTAAAATTGCTGTGTTGCCAACAGACATTCCTGCCAGAGATCCACAAATGGTGCCTAAAATTCCGAACAGGAGGGGTGTTAATATTCCATATCCAAGCATAAAAGGCAGGGAGGATTTGGTATCTCTGATTCTATTGGTTGCGACCACACCTAGCTCCAGCATAAAAAACACTAAAATCCCATGAAACAGATTGATAAACACATTGGAAATTTTGGCAATTTCTTCAGGACTTGATACCAGGCCAACCAATAGCCCACCACAAAGAAGCACCACACTTTTTCCGGTGAAGCAGTCGTGCAACACAGATTTGAAGCGAATCTTTTGTCTAGGATTAAAAACGCTAGCCAGAACCAGGGCCACTACAATTCCTAATATCTCCAGAACAACTAGCAGGGCTGTCATAAAGGCGTTGTACTTTACACCGGATGAATCAGCAAAGTTAAGGCAGGCAATGTATGTAACAGCAGAAACTGAGCCAGAATGGGCTGCAAGAGCCGCAGCATTGGTTACATCCAGTTTTCCGATTTTTCTGGCCACAAAATAGCCGATACATGGTGTCAGAATCCCTAAAAACACCGCGACACCCAAGGGAGTTGCAATTGCAAGAAACTCAGCTTTGGAGAGAGCAATCCCCCCCTTAAGCCCAATGGAAAAGAGCAAAAACATGGAAATCGCTTCATAAGCCTGGGCAGGAACCCGTAAATCAGAGCGGGCCACTGATGCAAATACGCCCAGTAAAAAGCTGATTACAGCCGGGCTGGTCAGATTGGAAAGAATCAGATTGGTACTGGTCATTGTTCTGTATTCGGTTGTTTCCCTTCTGAAACTTCAGTACTTTCTGCAAAAAATTTCTGTAGAATTTCCTCGAACTGGCTGCGGTTACGGGCAAATTCCATTGCAGACAGCAGATCTTTTAGAGCGGAAGGGTCTCTGGGTGAGGCTTTTGAGGCTTTACTGTAGTTTTGGATAGCTTCTTTTAGATTCCCTTCTTCCAGATAAAATAGCCCTAAGTTGTAATGTAATACCGGATCGTTTTGTCTGTTTATGACAGCCTGGCTGGTGAACTGTATGGCCTCAGATGTTCTTCCTTGCAAATATCTGGCCCATCCGAGGTTTCCTAATGCACTGGTGTAGTCAGGTCTTAAGGTCAATGCTCTTTCATAGTAGGCAGCGGCGAGATCGGTCTTTTGCATTTCCAGGGCTACAATTCCCATATTATTATAGATTTCAGGAATATCGTTTCGCTTTTCTAGAATCATTTCATACACATTTAAAGCATCCAGATTCTGCCCCAATCCAAATCTGGCATTGGCAAGATTGTAAAGTCCCTGAATCGAATCCGGGTACCGTGCCAAAAGGATGGAAGAATACTCCAGGGTGGTTTGAAACTCAGCCAGGTGATTGCAGATTGTTCCTAAGGACACCAGGGTTTCCAGATGCTCTGGCTGTAGTTCGTGAGCTAGTTTGTAGTATTTCAGGGCATCGGCAAATTCCTTACTGTTTTTGTAGGATAAGCCGAGGTTATAGGCGGCAAAAAAGAAGTCACTTCTTAAATTTAAAGCCTTGAGGTAACATTGCCTTGCTTCCTCGCGGCGGCCTTCCTGATCGTAAAGAATCCCCCAGTCATTCCAGGCCTCGTAAAGATCAGGAGAAATAGACAGGGCTTTGGAAAAATGTTCATGGGCCTTTTCAAATTGTTTTAGATCTACCATTACCAGGGCCAGATCGTAATGAGCCTCGTGCAGTTCCGGGTTAACTTCCAATGCCTTGGTATAAGCATCAGCTGCATCTTCCTTCTGGTTTTCGCGTTTGAGGGAATGTGCGAGTTGCATGGAAGCTTCGTAGTCTTCCAGGTTGAATGAAACAGCTAACTCGAAATTTTTTCTAGCCTGTTCCAGATTTTTTTCCTCAAGCCATGCCAGGCCAAGATTGTAGTGTATGTCGGAAGGGTTTAATCGCAATAGGAGAATCTGATTGTAAAGGGCGATTGCTTTTTTATACTCCCCTGACTGGTAAAACGATACGGCCTGATTGTATTTTCTGCTGAAATCGCTGTAGGGGGTTTTTTCAAAATGAGCAACTCCTGCCTCAACAGGCCCAAGCACTATGGTCAGAATTGCCAGAGGTAATAATTTCAGCATGGATACATCCTCTTTCTCTTGTAACGATTGAGGCTATCGTCTGATCTTTCTTAAGTACTTTGGGGTGATTTTTGCCACAGGATGGAGTTAATACAAAAGCTTTCTGGCATATCTTCAAATTGAATGCCTTGCCCAAAATTGCCTGGGGCATTAGAATCCAGATACGATAAAAGAAGGAGACACATGGCAGAGGTCAGGCTGGAGCGAATCACTAAAATTTATCCGGGCAGCGACAAGCACACTGTGCACGAAACATCCCTGACAATCAGGGATAAAGAGTTTGTTGTACTGGTAGGTCCGTCGGGATGCGGCAAATCCACCCTTTTAAGGATGATTGCAGGGCTTGAGGACATAACTTCCGGTCTTCTTTATATTGGAGATCGTGTGGTGAATGATGTGTCCGCCAAAGATCGAGACATTGCCATGGTTTTTCAGAACTATGCTCTGTACCCACACATGACAGTGTATGAAAACATAGCTTTTTCCTTGAGACTGAGAAAGGTTTCCAACGATGAAATTGATCGCAAGGTCAGGGAAGTTGCGGGAGTATTAGGCCTGGAACAGCTGCTGGATCGCAAACCCAAAGCCATGTCTGGAGGCCAGAGACAGAGGGTGGCTTTAGGCCGGGCCATTGTCAGGCAGCCCAAGGTGTTTTTAATGGATGAGCCTTTATCCAATCTGGATGCCAAATTAAGAGGGCAGATGCGTGCAGAAATTTTAAAGCTGCATAAAAAAATCCAGAACACTATTATTTATGTTACCCATGATCAGGTTGAGGCTATGACAATGGGGGATCGGATTGTGGTTCTTAATGGCGGTTTTGTACAGCAGGCCGACACTCCCAATGAGGTTTATAACCGGCCCTATAACAAATTTGTGGCCGGATTTATGGGGTCTCCACCTATGAACTTTCTTAAAGCCAAGCTTGTGGCCTCGGGGGATAAGCTGTTTCTGGAAGGTGATTCTGGATCAAAGTGGGGTCTTGAAATCAGTGAGGAAAAGGTGACTCCTGAGGTAAAAAATCTGGTCAATCAGTCTGTAATTTTAGGGGTCAGACCTGAGGATGTTCATGATCAGAGCAATCCTAAAGTGGCATCATTTCCCAATAGTTACATAGTATCGGAAGTTGATTTGGTGGAGCCATTGGGCGCGGAACTGTATGCCCATCTCAAGGTTGGTTCTGATCCGATGATTGGCCGCTTAGGACCTAATGTTTTATTGCAGTCCGGACAATCGTTCAAGGCATATATCGATCCTTTAAAGATTCATATTTTTCATCCAGAGACGGAACTTAGGGTTTCTCACTAATTTTCGTAAACCTTAAGACCAGAGTTCTGGTAGGAGTGATGGTTCATCTAGTATGATACTCCCGTGATTCAGGAAAATATTGTCGGGGAAAAAATGGATTCCGAGAGGATCGTATCTCCTGTGGAATCTTTTGAAGATGCCCAGGAAGCGAGCCTTCGTCCCCTCACTTTGGATGATTTTCTGGGTCAGGAGCATCTGCGCAAAAAGCTTGGGATTTTTATAGAAGCGGCCAATCAAAGATCAGAAGCCATGGATCATGTACTTCTTTCTGGGCCTCCTGGATTAGGTAAAACTACATTTTCACGAATTATTGCCAATCATCTAAGGGCTCACTGCCATGTGACTTCCGGCCCAGCTATTGAAAGACAGGGAGATCTGGCGGCCATTCTGACAAATCTACAGCCAAGGGATGTATTGTTCATTGATGAAATCCACAGATTAAAAACCGTGGTTGAAGAGGTTTTGTATTCGGCAATGGAAGACTACAAGCTAGACATTATTGTAGGTAAAGGACCGGATGCCAGAACCTTAAGGCTTGATTTGCCCCGTTTTACCCTGATAGGGGCAACCACAAAATCTGGGCTTCTTAGTTCCCCACTGCGGGACAGGTTTGGAATCCTGGGTCAGTTTGAATTTTATGATGAGGCACTTTTGGCCAGAATTGTGTGCCGTTCTTCCGGGATTTTAGGTATTGGTATTGATGAGGCAGGGGCTTTGGCTATCGCCAGAAGATCAAGAGGTACTCCAAGGATTGCCAATCGTCTTCTTCGTCGAGTCAGGGATGTGGCTCAAATTCAAAAAGTTAGTGTGATTACAGAATCAGTTGCCGCCACGGCCCTGGAGCTTTTAAATGTGGACAAAATGGGTCTTGATCAACTGGATCTTAAGATTTTGAATGTTCTTTGCAGGGTGCATGAGGGTCAGCCAATTGGTCTGAACACTTTGGCAATTTCAGTGGGAGAAGAGGAAGAAACCATAGCCGAAGTCTGTGAACCCTATCTGATTCAAATCGGGTTTATGGAAAGAACCCCCAGGGGTCGCAAAGTCACCTTAAAGGGCCAGACATATTTTGAAAAACGGGAGGGCAAATGAAAAAACTGCCATCTCTTCTTCAGGTTCAGGAACTGTTACAGGGAGAACGCTTTGAAAGTTTTCCACAGCTTTGGAATTTTCTTCTGGAAAACCTTCAGTCCATGTTGTCTCCTTCTTATATATTCTATTTTGAACGCGAGGCCCTGCTTCAGGATATGACCTTGGTATCGGCCACTAAAGCGGCCCGTGCCCTGGAAAAAAATCAGTATTTCTACCAGTTAAAGGCTTTTGCCTCAGAGCTTCTGGAATCTGAACCCGCGATTTTGGAAAAATACCCAGGGCAGATTCTGGATATAGAACTTGGTGGTATCCTTTTGTTTCCTATAAAGCCTATGGAGGGCCGACAGGGTATCCTTATGCTGACGGGTCAGCAGTGGCAGCCAGAACATCTACAGTTTGTTCAAAAGGTTATATCAGGTCTGAGTGATGTACTGGAGAGCCTAAGGCTAAGAACCATCGTTTCTGTTTATCAGCAGGAACAGAAGCTGACTGCAACCATGAATCATCTTTTGGATCAGAACTTCCATCTGGTACGGTTTTTAAAGGATCTGGTAGAAATTATTGAAGTGACTGTGGAATGCCAGATTGTTGTATTTCTTCAGTTTAACGATATTGTTGGTCATTACAGCCTACAGGCTGGTAACGCCGCCGGATGTGAGTTTTACTCAAACCAGGAGGACTTTTTTCGATCGCTTGCTATGCAGGCCGAAACCCAGGGGATGTTTGCAAAGTCTTTCAGCGGTAAAAATTTCAAGGGTGAAAAATATGGATTGGATCGCCTGGAATCGGTTCTGGTCATGCCAGTTCGGTATTATGAAAAACCCCAGGGTGCTTTTATTCTGTTAAACAAATCGCAACAGAGAAATTTTCAGGAAATGGATGTTCGCAACATGGACATTCTGATCCGAAGCTCAAAGCCCGTGATTTTTAGGGAAAAAGAGAAGGCATCCATTGTCAATCGCTTCAAGAAGTTTGTAACGGATCGTATTGTTCGCCAGATTCTTGAGAATCCCGAAAAAGGGTTTTTAGGAGAAGAAAGAAAAGAGATCTCCGTACTTTTTGTGGATTTGAACAGCTTCACCCAGTTAGCCGAAAGAACTGAACCGCATAGACTTTTTGTGCAGCTCAATGAATTTTTGGGAGCAATGACGGATTTGGTGTTTGATTTTGGCGGCACCCTGGATAAATACATCGGGGATGGGCTGATGGCTTTGTTTGGAACCCCTGTTGAACTGGAAAACCATTCTGAACTGGCAGTTGAGTGTGCGCTTGCCATGCAAAAAAAGATGAATGAGTTAAGAAAATCCTGGAAGGAAGTTGGATTTGAGGAACTGACGGCCAGTGTCGGGATTTTTTCCGGTCAGGCGGCAGTGGGAGCGGTTGGCTGTGAAAAATACATGGATTATACCGCCATTGGAGATACCGTAAATACAGCATCAAGGCTAACCGGAATGGCAAGGCCCAACTCCATTCTGATTGGTGAGGCAACATTTTTTAGGATGTCTGAGGTGCTTACAGTAAGTGGCACGCCCATTCTTCAGCTAAAAGGCAAGGGAAAATCGGTTCAGGCCTACGAAATATCGGCATTCAAGACAGAGGATCAGCTCGAAGCCGATCTTTTAAATGCGGACACAGAACGAAAGATCAATGTGCTTCGGGCATTGGGAACCTGCCCAATTTACAAACACACCAGACTTCCTCTCAATTATCTCTGTGATTCTAAAACCCAGGTTCGTATTGAGGCCATAGAATGTATTCGTCGCCTTAATTCTGAGAGTTTTATTGATCCCCTAATTACCAGTCTTGATCACGAAAAGGATGAAAATCTCAGGGGCCGCATTATTAGTGTTGTCAGTGAAATTTCAAGTGAGACCGTTGTAACCTTATTGAGGGATTATCTGGGAGACATGAATTCTGAGGTTAAGAGCCGCCTGATTCATGCGATTGGATATCAGGGCAAGGAAGAGAATAAAAAGCTTTTACTGCCTTTGTTAAATGATTCCAATCATGATGTGCGGGCCAGTGTAGCTCATGCCCTGTATCGTTACGGTGATGAGTCCATCATCGGGATTCTGGTCAAGATGCTTGACTCTCAGGATACGGCCATGACCATTGCCGCCATTAATGTACTTGGAAAAATTGGCACAACCCAGGTAATTAAGCCTATTCTAAAGGTTCTCAAAACAGCTAAAAATGAGGAAGTACTCTATGCTGCGTCCCAGGCCGTGGGCCGGCAGAGTAAATCAAGAACCATCCGTTTTCTGAAACACTTCTTGAAGGAAGCAAAACTCGATGAGGGCTGGTATACATTGGCCCTTGCCAAAGAGGACACGGAGACAGCCAGCGCACTGTATGCTTCCGTACTACGGTCTGAGAATCCATATGTGGTTTGTGCTGCCCTGCAATCCTTAAAACAGGAATCCATTGATGTGATGCTTGAGATAGAAGATGAGCTTCTGGATGTACTGGAACTAGGGGAGGAAAGAAGGCAGATTCTGGCTTTAAGCTGCTTAAAACATCTGCCAACAGAGAGGGTTTTGCCCGTGCTTTTAAACCTTTTTGAGACGGGCAGTATGGAGGTTCGTCGCGAAGTTTTAAGGGAGCTTGGATTTAGAAAACGCATCGAACTTTTAAACCTTTATCTGGATAATCTTTATAATGTGGATGTAGAGATTGAAGTCCATGCTGTAGCGGCTTTAGGCACTCTGGCTGTACCGGAGGCACTGGATCCACTTCTGAAAAAGTTTTATGCCACAGAAAATGCCAATCTTCAGGCCACAATCCTAAGAGCATTGGGAGGATTTAAATCCGAAAAGGTAATCCCGCCCTTGCTTGCTGGTCTGACTTCACCAATTGGAAGAATGAGAGCCAATGCCATTGATTCCCTGATTCAACTGGATTACAAGGAATGTGCCCCATTGCTGGAACCCCTGCTTTTGGATGAAAATAATCGGGTCAGGGCCAATGCTGCATTAGCTATGTGGAAGTTTGGTCATACCCAGATATTACATTCACTGGATCATATGCTTTGTTCTGATGACAAGTGGATGAGACTGTCGGCCATCTGGGCTTTGAGTGAAACGGGAGACGATGAAAGCCGTCGTATTATCTTAAGTCACATGGATGATCGGGATTATGATGTGCGCTTAAGAGCCATTATGTCCTTAAAAAAGATGGATCCCAATCTTTCCAGCTTGATTGAGTCTTTGCTTGATTCCCGGGAGCAGGAAACCATGACTGTATGAGCCTCATCCGGCATTTTTTGAAGTTTAGATTTGTTTTTTATTATCTGATTTGTCTCTGGCTAGCAGGTTTCATCAGGAGTCTTGTTCTGGATCTGGACCGCAGTCTGCAGGTAGACAAACGAATTGTGGAACGGGTACTGACGGAGCATATGCAAAAGTATGCTAAAGCTGAGGATCATTCCGGAGCAAAACACGGTATCCAGATTTCAAGTGCAGCTCAGGCCGAAGTAAGTTCAGGTGAACTGTCTTTTCGTATTCAGGTTGGGGGAGCCCAGGAAAGTGAACTGAGCCGCCTCAAGGGAGAATACAAGAAGGGAGGACAAAGAACAGACTGGCTTCGGGCCAATCATACCTGGTTTTTGTGGGTCCACAGATGTTTGCCCTTGATACTTTTTTTGCATTTTGTCTGGTATATCCGTCCAGCTTCTTTAGTGAACCGTTTAATTGGAAGGGGAGTGGTGGTTGAGGACTCCCTCAGATTTCTGGGCCGGGCCAGACTTTTGAATCTGAGCCGGATCGCTATGTTACACGGCCTGATTCTGGCCATATTGTATGGATGTGTACAGTTTGGGGCCGAGTATTATCTGATGCCTTTCCCTCTGGATCGCTATTTTCTGATTCCATTCTCCTCCCTGGCATATGCCTTGGCGTTCTGTGGAATGGTGATCGGACTGTTTGACCCCCTGATTCTGTCTTTGGTGCCTAGATACTGCAAGGGCCATGAAATTTATCAGGCCCGTACTGAAGCCTGGTTTCCTGGTATTGCCTTTCGTTTAAGAATTCTGGTGGCAAGTGCAGTGATTATGCCCTTCACAGTGCTTTTCTTGAGTCAGTTTGTATATAACCCTCTGCTTCGTTCGGCCTGGAACTGGATTATCAGCGAAGATCATAACCCAGCAATCTTTGCGGAAATGCTGCCTGACCTTATGAATGCTGGAATAGCTGTATTTGTACTGATGGTTGCTTTAATCATTGGGGTAACAGTGGGAAGGGGGATTTTTCGCTCATTGGCTGAACCTCTGGAGAGTCTGGCCGCCAGAATGGAACTGGTTGGTTCGGGCGATTTTTCCCAGAGAAGTTCAGTTCTGGCAATGATGAAATCGGGAGAACCAAGGCTCATTTTAATTCCATGGTGGAAGGCCTTCAGCACCGTGAATTTTTGAAGGATACTTTTGGCCGGTTTTTAAGTCCTTCCGTTTCCGAGCAGATCCTGAAGTCAGGAAGTATTGACTTAGGTGGTGAGGAAGCCATGGCAGCCATATTGTTTTCCGACATTCGTGGCTTTACAGCAATGTCAGAAAAAATGACTCCTTCAGAGCTAGTAAAGTTTTTAAATGAATATATGGCTGTAGTTGTCTCGCCAATTCAACAGGAAAAAGGTGTTGTGAATAAATTTATAGGGGATGCAATTCTGGCAATGTTTGGTGTGCCTACGCGCCTGGACTCTCCTTGTGATCAGGCATTTAAAGCAGCCATTGGAATGCAGAAGTGTCTTAGGGAATGGAACCGCCACCGGGAACTACTAGGACTTTTACCCGTAAATACAGGAATTGGCATTCATTATGGTTCTGTGGTTGCGGGAAACATCGGTTCCCCCGATCGAATGGAATATACAGTAATTGGGGACACTGTAAACATTGCTTCCCGTATCGAATCCATGACTAAATCCATGGATGCACCTATCCTGATCAGTGATACGGTACTTAGTCATCTTAGCGAAGAATTGAGGCAGGGATTTAAAATTGTGGATTGTGGAGAGGCTTTATTAAAGGGCAAGGCTTTTGGGGTCAGATTGTACTCAGTTCAACCATAAAAGGCACCCTCAGAAAAAATTTCCCTTCAGGGTGAAAAAATTTTACTCTATTCAAACTCTTTTTGTTTGGTTATCCTGATTGATGTTAAACAAGGAGAAGGCAGAATATGGCCAGCAAAACAGATAACAAAATCGATACAGATAAAATCAAGTCCCTAAGTGCGGCAATGGATCAGATCACCAGAACCTATGGACAGGGCGCAATTATGCGTCTGGGCAGCTCCAAAATGGCAGACAATGTGGAAGTTATTCCCACAGGTTCTTTGGAGCTTGATCAGGCTCTTGGTATAGGTGGGTTCCCTAGAGGAAGAATTGTGGAAATTTACGGGAACGAGGCATCTGGTAAAACCACTCTGACCCTTCATGCTGTAGCCAATGCCCAGAAAGCAGGGGGAGTGGTTGCTTTTATTGATGCGGAACATGCTCTTGATCCTCAGTATGCCAAGGCAATTGGAGTAGATATTGAAAATCTTCTGATTGCTCAGCCCGCTTCAGGAGAAGAGGCTTTGGAAATTGTGGATACACTGGTTCGCTCCAACGCAATTGATCTGATCGTTGTAGATTCCGTAGCCGCCCTGACTCCTAAATCGGAACTCGAAGGGGAAATGGGGGACTCCCATGTCGGTTTGCAGGCTCGATTGTTGTCGCAGGCTATGCGAAAACTGACTGGTTCGATCAGCCGCTCCCGCTGTTGTGCCATCTTTATTAATCAGATTCGTATGAAAATTGGGGGCTACGGAAACCCTGAGACCACCACCGGAGGTAATGCGCTTAAGTTTTATGCCTCCATGCGCCTTGAAATCCGCAAGACAGAGAACCTCATGAAAGGTACCGATGTTGTAGGTACTGGCAATAAGGTCAAGGTTTGCAAAAACAAACTGGCAGCCCCATTTAAGGTAGCGGAGTTTGAAATCATGTACGGAGAGGGAATATCCTATGAGGCCTCTTTACTGAATATGGCTACAGAAAATGGCATTGTCAAAAGGGCTGGGACCTGGTTTTCTTATGAGGATATTAAACTGGGCCAGGGTAAGGAAAATGTAAAACTTTTTCTTAAAGAAAACCTGGAGGTTCGTGCCAAAATTGAGGCAGAGGTTAAGGCACTTCTTTTATCAAAATCGGTTCGGCCCGGAAGTTCAAAAACAAAGTCTGAACCTGACACATCAGAAGGAATGACAGTTGAGGCAGGAGAATAATTGCCGGGGAAATGTGCGCGAGAAAGCATTTGTTTTGTTGTCTCGCGCGCCTCTCTCTGAAAAAAAACTGATTGAAAAGCTTCTTGTCCAGCATCCTGAGATCCAGGATGAAGAGTTAGGGGAGCTTGTTTCTGAATTAAAAAGATCTGGTTATTTAAGGGATCATGAGTTAATTTCCCTGTCCTTTCGGGGCAAAATTTCTGATAGAGGTCTTAGCTTATTGGAAGTAGCCCAGTTTTTTGAAAGACACAGAATTCAAAAAGAGGACTGGAAGTCTGTTTTAGAAAAATATCTGGAAGAAGAAGGGCTCAGTCTTGAGGAATGGCAAATCCGTCAGGCCAGACGCAGATTTGCGAAAAAGGACAAGGGTACATGTACAAAAAAATCACTGGATCGTCTGCTTCGGGCGGGGTTTCCCTATCCAGTTTCAAAAAAGGTGATAACAGAGACTCATGAGTGATAAATCAAATCAGCCTCAAAAAAGCCGATGGATCAGCAATAATCTTGAACAGTTTTTGCAGGGTTTTTTGCAGGTTGTTTTCTCAAGAGAATTTCTTATCTGTGCGTCACTTTTTGTGCTATTGGCGACTTTTGTAAGTCTGTTTTCCGCAATTCTGGCCCCATTTATAGTAGCTTTTATTTTGGCCTATATTCTTAATCCGGCGGTTCGATTCCTGATGAAATATGGTCGCATGGGCAGAGAGTATGCTGTTCCACTTTTATTTGTGCTGGTGTCCTTTGGATTTTTGGCCTTTTTGATTCCGTTTACCCTTCAGCTAGCATCCGGCATTAATTCAATGGCAGCGGAAATTATCAAAATTGAGTACCGCCCACTGGTAGGAAAATGGCGTGAAGAAATTATTTATTATAAAAATGAGAAGATGCCGGAATCAGTCCGAACCGCTCTGGAGACTCCTCTTGAGAACCTGAAACAGTATGAGGATAAACTTCTGGAAATGATCAGTGGTCTTAGGGATTCATTTGGACGGGCCTTAAAGAGCTTGGGAAATTCTATGATTTCCCTGTCCAATGTGGCCATGAAACGCACCATGGATATTTTACTGATTCCTATTCTTCTATTCTACATGCTTCTGGATTTTGATAGAGTTTATCCACTGTTTCTGAGTCTGGTTCCCTCCAGGTACCGACCCTGGACCAATGCGTTTTTATCCACCTGTGATAAGACTTTGCGAAACTTTCTGTTCGGTCAGTTTCTGGTTGCTTTGATCTATGGGCTACTGATGACTTTGGGTCTTTTAGCCATTGGTATAAAATTTTCTCTGGTCATAGGACCACTAAGCGGAATCGCCAACCTGATACCATACCTTGGGGTGATCTTTAGCCTCGGGCCTGTAGTGGGGCTGGCTATTTATCAGGGGGCCACTGGAGATGGGGTGTTGTGGATGCTGTCATTGGTGGGAATTCATTACACCATAGTACAATTGATTGATGGATTTTTTTTACAGCCCAAAATTATTGGGGAAAATGTGGAGCTGCATCCCTTAGTGGTGATGCTTGCCCTGTTTATTGGGGGTGAGGTTGGTGGAATCTACGGGATGGTGTTTGCCGTGCCAGCCGCTGCCCTGTTGAAGGTTCTGTTTTCAGAACTGTATTCAGTATTATACGAACGCAAATCCCGGCTTTTAAACCGGAGTTTTGATGGAGAAAAAACCTGATGACGATAGCATTGGAAGAAAGCGAGGCCAGAACAAAGGCCCTGGAGTTACAAAGAGAAGAAATGGAGAGCGATGCTTTGGTATCCTTTCTTTTACACATCATTGATGAAAAGCAGGGGGAAAGCCCTGTTGCCATCAAAATAGATGAAATTTCAAGTATTGGAGATTACCTGTTGATTGTAACCGGGACATCTTCAAGGCAGGTCAAGATGTTGGCAGATACCATGAGAGATCAGGCCAGAATCATGAACCTTACTCTGTTAAATCCTGAGGGTGTAGTAGATGATAACTGGATAGTCATGGACTTTGGTACTGTGATTGTCCATATTTTCTCTCGGGATTATCGGCAAAAGTACCAGCTGGAAGACCTCTGGAAAGCCGGAGTGGTGATTGATAATGAGGATGTTATGAAAAGTCATCCCTTTATGATTCAGCATACATAAAATGCGGTTTGTGTACCTGAAAAAGGGAGAAGACGGGCAGATCTCCCTTGCAGACAAAGAGGCGCATCATCTCAAGGTGATGCGCTTAAAGTCAGAAATCAGCCTCCCTGGAATCTGCGATCAGGAACTTTATAATGTTTGTATATCCCCGGATTCCCTGGATGGGGCCAGACTGCTTAGTGCCGAATTTGTATCATTGCTTCACAGGCCACATTTCCCCTTGTTTTTAGTGCCACTGATTGATGAGGACAGACTCAGATTTTGTGTGGAGAAGCTCTGCGAGCTTTCCGTTGCCAGAATTCAGTTTTATGTTTCCGATCACACCACATACAATAAGGTGCAGATCGCGAAATTTAACGATCGCATGAGCAAGTGGAATCATCTTGTTCGTCAATCCTGTCAGCAGTGTGGCAATCTGAATTTACCTCAATTATTGGCCCCGGCTCCCTTAAAAGAACTGCTAAATACTGAACTTCTGACAAAAAAGTGGTTGATTGCGGGAGTACACGGAGAGCCAGTAAAGAAGATACCCTCAGATTTTGAGGTTTGCCTGATTGGACCGGAAGGCGACTTTTCTTCATTGGAATATGCCCATTTTCAAAACTCAGGTCTGAAGGTTCTTCGCTTTGAACAACTCAATGTTTTGCGTACCGAAACGGCAATAATAAGCATGGCTGCTCTAAGAGCGGCAGGCCCACGGTAAACTCCGGTTGGTATATGCTAAACTATAGCCATGAAAAAAATTCCCATTGGTTACAGCGATTTTAAGAGAATCTTAAGTACTCCAGACTTTCTTTATGTAGATAAAACCAGTCTGATTGAAGAGTTCTTAGAAGACTCAACCCAGATTCTTTTAATCACCCGTCCCCGTCGTTTTGGCAAGACTTTGAATCTCTCGACAATTCGCTATTTTTTTGACCAGGAAAATGCCGAGGAAAACCGCAAACTGTTTGAAGGTCTGAAGATTTCACAAAATGCTCAAGCGATGGCGGAGCAGGGTACAAGACCCGTGATTTATTTGACTTTTAAGGATTGTAAGGAGTTGAACTGGGAGCATTTACAGAAAAAAATCAGCTATCTTCTGGCTGAAGCCGTCATTCCCTATACACGGGCCGGTAATTTTTTACTGGAACCAGCGGATCAGGAAATTCTGCATAATCTTAGATCTGGTGCACAGGATATTACAATGATGACAGAGAGCCTGAAATTTTTGTCGCGCATTGTATCGTCTCACTATGGGCAAAATCCTCTAATCCTGATTGATGAATACGATGTGCCTTTACAATCAGCTTGGGCTTCTGGTTATTGGGATGAGGCAATTTCATTTTTCAGAAACTTTTTCAGCGCTGGTTTTAAGGACAATCCCAATTTGTGGCGTGGCGTAATTACTGGCTGTTTGAGAGTTGCCAGAGAAAGTATGTTCACTGGCATGAATAATCTGGAAGTAGCAACCATTGTTTCAAAAAATTATGCCCAGCATTTTGGTTTTACTGTGCCTGAAGTCAAACAACTAATTCAGGACTACAATTTGCAATCCATCGAGGCTCAGATTGAGTCCTGGTATAACGGCTATATTTTTGGTGAGACTGAAATCTATAATCCCTGGTCCATTCTTAATTTATTAAAGAATCAAGGAACATTCAATCCCTACTGGATGAACACCAGTGGTAACGATCTGGTGAAAGAAATTTTAGGCCGCTCTGGGGTTGATGCTAAAAAGGATCTTGAGGACTTAATGGCAGGTAAAAGTATTACAGTACCCTTACAGGAACAGGTGGTGTTTCAGGAAATTGAGGACTCCCCGTCCAATATCTGGAGCTTTCTATATTTTACAGGCTATCTGAAGGCAACAGCAACCCATCAGACAGAGGAAGCTTCATTTGTGGATCTGAAAATTCCCAATGTGGAGGTCAAAAGAGTTTTTTCTGAGTCCATTCAATACTGGTTTCAAAAAGACAGGACTTCATCTACTCTGCAAGACCTGAAACGCTCACTTAAAACGGGGGATACAGAAGTCTTCCCCCTGATTTTTCAAAAACTTGTTCAGGACAGTCTAAGTTTTTTTGATACCAAAGGCCAGGATCCAGAAAAATTCTATCATGGCCTGGTTTTAGGTTTAATTGTCTCTTTCTCGGATACCTGGCATATTCGTTCCAACCGGGAATCTGGTTTTGGTCGCTGTGATATTTTGATGACCCCTAAAAGTCCAGATCATTTTGGAATTATTATGGAGTTAAAAACCCATCATCCTACACTGGAGGCCAATTTGCAGGCCACGGCTCAAAGAGCCATGGATCAGATTGAAAACCGTCAATACGAACAGGAGCTAAGATCCCAGGGAGCCACAAAAATTCTGAAGATGGGTATTGGGTTTTCCGGTAAGGTAGTTGAAATTTTAAGTCTTAAAACAGACGGATAAAATTAGTTCTTGATTCTCATTGAAAAAAATGTGGGGGGGGGGTAAGATACCTCTTTTAAAACGCTCGGAAGAGCAAGGGCCAATCTACGGGAGGATCAAAATGCGAAGTGTCTGGTTAGGGTTGGGCTCGGCTCTAGTGGCTGCCTTAATTGTAGGATGCGGGTTGAGTACGAGTGATGAGGATAGTGGAACTCCCTCTGCTTCAGGAAATATCAGTATTTCCGGGGTAATTTCTGATGGCCCTGTGTTTAATGCTCAGGTCACACTACAAAATATTTTTGGCTCTGGGTTTGTTGTTACTGCGGTTACGGATCATCAGGGCAGATACACTTTGGAAATTCCCAAAGATAAAATTTCTTCGCTTCAGAATGCGGATATGATTCTGGTGCATGCTGTGTCCACCTCGGAAACCAGGTTGAACTGCAATGACAGCACCTGTTCCAATGGTGGGCAACCTGTTGCTGCTGGACAGATTGAGCTTCGTTCCATTCTTGATGCAGAGGGCTTGAAGGTTGCAGCCCAGTCGAGCAACAGCCTGGATGGTAAAAACCCGGGGACACTGGCCAGCGGTATTGCGGCTAAATTAAATGCCACTCCTATCAGCAATGCCCAGATCGCGGTTATGGAAGCACAACTTGGGTTTGATACGCCGATCCGGCCAAATTCAATAGAAACACTAGTGCTAGCCAGTAAAACATCCTCCATGCAGGAAAGGTTAACCCAACTGGATATTGAGTTGAGCCAGAACCCAACTGGCAATCTGGCCAACAAAATTATGAATGTGGCAGTTGCGACCAAGGCGATTGGAGAAATGGGTAAAACAGATCTGGTCAGCTCTGCATCCGATCTTACACTTAATGATTCTGCCGAGATTATCCGAAGGGTTGCGAAGAGTACTGAGGCTTTGAAAATTCTGGTATCGGAAATGAACAGTCTGGTAAACGGTCTGAAACAGGATCTGTTAGTTTTAGGCGATGTGTTTTTAGGTGTTAAGGATGTAATTAACCAGAATAATTCTGGAACAGTTAGTGCGGGAGCGGGCGTAGATGCAACAAAAATCACCTATAACTTTGCCACACATCTGCCGACCATATCTTCCCAGACTGAATTGAAATTTACGCTGCCATCTGGTATTCAAACAGTACAGGTGACCAGTGAAAATGGGATTGTAAGCCTGAAATCCGGCAGTACAGAGTTTGTTCGGTATAGTAGCAGTCAGCTTCTTTCTGTTCTGGGCCAGTCACTCAACTTCAATCTGAGATCCTTTGAGGCAACCACAGGTACGGCGGTTAGTTTTTTTCAGTCTCAGAACCTTTTTGGCAGTAATTCAAACGGAGTATTTTACGAGTTGTCCTTTGGGACTGATCCGGTCAGAAAAATATTGTTTGCGTCCCGTCGTCTGGCGGATTCTTCATTGCAGGCTTTAGGGATTGTTGGGCTTTACAACATTTTGGATCAGCAAAATGTCATGTATCGGGTTTCTTCCATGGTGCTTAATGGCCAGAGCTTACCAGCCGGAAGTTTTCAGGAAGCTGTAACATTGGCCAGAAAAATTACACCGGAGGCAATTCAGAGTGCATTAAACATTGCCAACGATTTGAAGCTTTCTGGGGATTTGCAGGCAAGACAGCAGGGCAGACTGACCTTTGCAGTGGCTTCTTTGGCTAAATTTGCCATGCAGACCAGTAGTAGCACAGGCAGCAGTCTGTCATCTCTAATGACTAAACTTGGGATTGAAGAAACAGGTCGCAGTCTCAGGGATTTTACCGCTAAACTTATCCGTACAAGTGATGAGGGACTTACAGTTAAAGACATACAAGGTATTCGTGACATTCAGAATTTTCTTGGTGGCAGCGATCCCCAGGCAGTCTTAGGGGCGATTAGCTTGGCAATTGATGATTTGAAGGCCATTTTAAACGAAAAACCCTCAACAGCGAGCTTCACAGATTCTTTTGCAGAGATCTTTATTACGGGCAGGCTTTTGCCCATTGTAGTGGAATACAAAGATGTCTTGTACTTACTGGCTGGTCTGGAAGGAGCCCGTTTTCTTCTTTATTACATCAGCATGCATAATTTTGATTTAAGCGATGAGGATATAAGTTTTTACAGCAATAGCCAGGTAAATTCCACGGTCACGGCTTTAAACACCTATTCCAAAAAAAATGCCGTTGTACCGAATCCCGCCTTAAAGGATGTACTACAGAGAAACTCCAGTTTTTTAGCTGCAAGAAGCGGTTATTCTGGCAAAACCGCAGCCGATTACCTCCAGGCCGCTGCCGACTATGCCGCCCAGTATCTGGATAAAACCCCAATCAATGGAGGCAATGAAAACTCTGTGTTCTATTTACGGTCTATTGTTTTGGAGAATCGCAACTATTATTTGATGATGGCTTTATCCTTGTACAACAATTTAAACGGTTCTCTTCGTACCGATATTTCTGTTCGTGGTTTAAGCGGGGGAGCCTGGTATGACTCTTCCGAGACATATCCTGGTTCTTTACCAGACAGTCATCTGTATAAGGCGGCTGTTTCCAACATTGATGCCCTTCCCTCAGAAAAGGAACAGTTTCTTTTGAATTTTAGTCGAAAGACAGTGCGGAGATGGATAAGCACTGCTCAGCCCCCGTATATGGAACTCTCAACTCGCAGGATTTTTGACTGGGTTCGTATCCGTTTAAGATCTTTTTTAGAGACCCCTCTAAGAGATTTGGCCCTGGTTACAGAATTAAACAATAATCAGAATCTTGGCCAGCATATTTGGGAAAAACATTTACGGGGATCTAGCATCTCTTCCGTTTTTACTCAGATTTTCCCTGGCTCTGTTCTTACTCCCGATGCCCCTGACAAGGAGTTTTTTGGGCCTCAAAGACTCAATAAGGTCTGGGAGGACAAGACAGCGGATGTAACAGTTCGGGTGAGTCTGGAAAATTTGCAGGTAACGACTTTGCCATGGGATTTTTCTCATTCTCAGCGGACCCCAGCCACGAGCTATTTATTTGGCGACCAGGCAGTAGACAAACAGAAGCTTCGTTATTTGCTGGAAAGTAAAGCAGCCGGGGTGGAACACTACTATCATTTGATTCCTCCTGTTGTTGGAGGTTCTACTCAAAGTCAATTTCAGACCAGCCTGCGGC
Organism: Candidatus Cloacimonadota bacterium; assembly: GCA_019454875.1. Classification (GTDB taxonomy): domain Bacteria; phylum Muiribacteriota; class UBA6191; order UBA6191; family UBA6191; genus UBA6191. Next base: position 49,281 of record JACFNL010000007.1, read on the forward strand.
TTTTTTACGCCCCTTATCCTAGTGGTGTGGCCTATGTTCTTTGGATACAAAATACAGATACTAAAAAGCTGATGCAGTGCTATACCTTTCCTAACTCTGAGGGGCTCTTGAACTTTACTGCAACTGGATCAGGTATTGGAGCTTGTTACCCCGAATCACGGATGTGGGGTTTATCTTCTTTCCTTGATTTTAAAAATCCTAAAAACCCGGTGCAGACAACAGCAGTGCCTTAATTCTTGAATCCACCCCTCCCCGGATTATCCTGGGGAGGGTTTTATTAGATAAAGCCTCTCAAGAGTCGCGAACAGGAATCGGCCCCAATTTATGCTAAACTATAAGCATGAAAAAGATCCCCATCGGTTATAGCGATTTTAAAAGAATCCGCAGCGCTCCAGATTTTCTTTATGTAGATAAAACTGGACTGATTGAGGAATTTTTAGAGGACCCTGCCCAGATTCTTTTGATCACCCGACCCCGTCGTTTTGGGAAAACTTTGAACCTCTCTACCCTGCGCTACTTTTTTGATCATGAAAATGCCGAGGAAAACCGCAAACTTTTTGAAGCTCTGAAGATTTCACAAAATGCTCAAGCTATGCAGGAGCAGGGTACAAGACCGGTGATCTATCTGACTTTTAAGGATTGTAAAGAACTCAATTGGGAGCATTTACAGAAAAAAATCAGCTATCTTCTGGCGGAAACGGTAATTCCTTATACACGGGCCGGTAATTTTTTATTGGAACCAGCGGATCAGGAGATTTTGAAAAATCTGAGGGCAGGTACACAGGATATTACAATGATGGCAGAGAGTCTGAAATTTTTGTCGCGCATTGTATCGTCTCACTATGGGCAGAACCCTCTAATCCTGATTGATGAATACGATGTGCCTTTACAATCAGCCTGGACATCTGGTTATTGGGATGAGGCGATTTCGTTTTTTAGAAATTTCTTTAGTGCTGGCTTTAAAGACAACCCCTATTTATGGCGGGGAGTAATCACCGGCTGCCTGCGAGTGGCCAGAGAGAGCATGTTTACGGGGATGAATAATCTGGCCGTTTCTTCCGTTTCCTCCAAAAAATACTCTACTCATTTTGGTTTTACAGTGCCGGAAGTCAAACAACTAATTCAAGACTATAATCTTGTTTCCATTGAAGAAAAAATTGAGTCCTGGTACAACGGATATTGTTTTGGAGAGACGACGATCTACAATCCCTGGTCGATTTTAAATTTACTCCATAACCAGGGAACATTTCGCAATTACTGGATGAACACCAGCGGAAACGATCTGGTGAAAGAAATATTAGGTCGATCCGGAGTGGATACCAAAAAAGATCTTGAGGATTTAATGGCAGGCCGAAGCATTACCGTTGCTTTACAGGAACAGGTTGTGTTTCAGGAGATTGAGAACTCCCCGGCCAATATCTGGAATTTTCTATATTTCACAGGGTACTTGAAGTCATCTGCAATCCATCAGACCGATGAGGCTATTTTGGTGGATTTAAAAATTCCAAATGTGGAAATTAAAAGAGTTTTTTTCGAGTCCATTCAATACTGGTTTCAAAGTGATAAGACTTCTTCCATTCTTAAAAACTTAAAACAATCTCTTCAAGAGGGAGTTGTTACAGAGGTCACTAAAACCCTAAGAAAGTTATGTGAAACTTCATTAAGCTATTTTGATGCTTCAGGTAAAGACCCGGAAAAGTTTTATCATGGCCTGGTTTTGGGTTTAATTGTTTCTTTCTCAGATATCTGGAATATTCGCTCGAACCGGGAATCTGGATTGGGCCGATGTGATCTTTTGATGACTCCCAAAAATCCGGCCCATTTTGGGATTGTCATGGAATTTAAGACCATGGATTCCTATGAAGACTCTGATCTGTTAGCCTGTGCCCAAAATGCCATGGATCAGATTGAGAGCCGTCAATACGAACAGGAACTCAGATCCCAGGGAGCTACAAAAATCCTGAAAATGGGTATAGGGTTTTCAGGTAAAGTAATTGAAATTTTAAGTAACCGTAGCGACGGTTAAAAAGTATAGTGGGCTACCATAAATTTTTGCGGTTACGATTTTGGCTCCGGCCAGGGCTATGGTTTTGTGGCTTTCTTTTTATTTGCCTAATTGTGGTTTATGGCTTGAGTAGTGCATATCCCCTACAGTGGATTTTTTTGAAAAACCAGGTGCAGGTGTACCTTGGACTTACGGATCTGGATTATTTTACTGTTTTTTCCCAACAAGGTTCTAAACCTGAGGAAACGGAAAATCTGCCCTGGTTTGATAGCCGGCTCCTGGGGGTAGATCTTAGTGGCTGGTGTGATAAAAATGAGTGCTGGACGCTTAAAAGTTCACTTCTTGAGTTTCGTGACAGTCAAATCGGATTTGCCTATACGCCCTTATTGTATCAGGGATATTTACTTGAGCCTTTTTTGACCCTCTCCCTGCCTGAATCGAAGGAAATTTCCTGTCACGCCCTAGAAGGTGTATTTAGACCAGAAGATATAAGTATTCATCTTAGAGAGGAACTTTACTGCTTTGATGCCCTAGGGACAGTTTTGTTATCCAAGGTTGAACTCCACCCAAAACAGAAAATGGCCCGGCTACATTTCTATTCAGGGATGCAGGTCTGGCAGTGGTAGAGCACTGTGTTTCTCAGATACGAATCAGATTCATTTCACCCCATGTTATACTTTCTGTATGAAAAAGTTTTTTAATACAGCTGGAGCCAATCAGCCAAGGCTTCATTACACGGTTTGGCGGCCTCTTGGAGTAAAGCCAATCCTTGAGTTGATTGAGCAGGAAAAATACTTCACCCACCATGCTCCTAGACAGAGCGGAAAAACCACTTTGCTTCGGGAAATCTGTAGAAAATTGAACGAACAGGGAAAATATCTGGCCCTACATATCACGGTTGAGAGTGCTCAGTCTGCCAGAGACCATGTTTTAAGGGCCAATCAGGTTATCTTGCAGGCTTTACAGCTGATGCTGGAACTGGCACTGCCTGATTCATACAAAGATTTCCCGCATAGCGATACTTTTTTGAATCAGGATTCGGGAGTGCAGGCTTGTCTTACCCAATGGAGCAAAATTTCCCATAAACCTATCGTACTGGTTATTGATGAAATAGATTCCATGGCTGGAGAATCTTTAATTGCTCTTCTACGCCAGCTTCGGGCTGGATACGATCAAAGACCAGAGAGTTTTCCTCAATCCATCATTTTAAACGGAGTGCGGGATCTGAAGGACTACCGCATCTATTCCTCAAAAGAAGATACCTGGTTAACCGGTGGTTCTTGTTTTAACATCAAAGCAGAGTCCATAAGGCTTGGAAACTTCACTCTGGAAAATGTTAGAGAACTGTTTTCCCAGCACGAGGCCGAGTATAATCAGAAACTCGCCCTTGGACTGGTAGAAAAAATCTATGAACTGACTCAGGGCCAACCCTGGCTGTGTAATGCCCTGGGTGAACAGATGTGCCATAAACTCTTTCCAAACCAACCAATTCTTGATGAAAACCACTTGCATGAAGCCAAAGAAGCCCTGATTCTTTCCCGTGCTACCCATATTGACCAACTCTACTACCGTCTGGAGGACCCAAGAATCCGTCAGATTGTGATTCCCATGCTAAAAGGGGAAGAATCCTTTAACTTCCCGGCTGAGGATATTGAGTATGCCAGGGACTTAGGGCTTTTGCACCCGGATTCCAAAACCATACAAATCGCCAATCCTCTCTACAAGGAAATTTTGCCTAGAGAAATGACCTACACCATCCAGCAGACTTTTACAGAAGAGCTACACTGGTATATAAAACCCAATGGAACCTTAAACTACCAAAAACTCATGGATAAATTTGTGGAATTCTGGCGTGAACACGGGCATAAGGAATTCTACGATTTAGAAATCACTCCCCATACTCTGTTTATGGCCTGGCTTCAAAGGCTGGTAAATGGGGGAGGCACCATCCATCGAGAGTATGCATTGGGCCGAAAACGCCTGGATATTCTGGTCACATTTGCCGGAGAGAAGTTTGTCTCCGAAATCAAACTGTACCGTGGTGAAAAGACTCTCTCTGATGGACTAAACCAGATTTGTGAATACTTGAATCAGATTGGCTTGTCTGAAGGATATTTGATGATTTTTCAGAAGAATCTGGCCACGGATGAGGATTCAAGATACAGGGTTGAAGAAGTAAAGCATTTGGATAAAAGGGTTTTTGTTTATTGGCTTTGATTCCCTTCACCTTGTCCAGAGACTCGGTTGAGATTGACTTTTGGTAAGCCTGTAGTATTGTGGTAGCTATGAAAAATCAGGACAGTTTTTTTAGCTACACCCCTGAGGGTATGGCTAATATTTTGCAGGAAGAATACAAATGCCGGGATTTTGTGGCCAAACAGCTTTTGGAGTGGGTGTACCAGCGATCCGTATTTGACTTTGAACAGATGAGCAATTTGCCCAAGGAGCTTAGGCAAAAGTTAAAAGAACGGTTTGTAATGGATTTACCCACAGTTTCTGATTCGATTTCCACAAAAGAATCAGGTACTGAAAAAATTACCTTGAAGCTGTTTGATGGAAAGCTGGTAGAGAGTGTTTTTATGCGTGAGGGTAAGCAGATCACTCTTTGTCTGTCTTCTCAGGTAGGATGCGCTCAAGCCTGTATATTTTGTGCCACGGGCAAGATGGGGATTCTTCGCAATTTGACTGCGGGGGAGATTGTGGCCCAGATTTTGTTGTGGAGGCAAAGAAGACCTAAAGATATGGAAGGTGGAGTCCGTCTGGTGTTTATGGGAATGGGTGAGCCATTTCATAATATGAACCAGCTTTTTAAGGCCTTAGATGTAATCACCAGCCCACTTGGACTAAACATTGGGGCCAGAAAAATTACCGTGTCTACCAGTGGAGTGGTAAAGGGTATTTATCGCCTGATGGAGTACAATCCCCAGATTCAGCTGGCAATTTCTTTACATTCAGTGGAGCAGGCTGTTCGGGATCGCTGGGTGCCCAACTGTAAGGATCGGGTGGATGATATTTTAAAGGCAGCCCGCGATTTTAATAAAAAAACCCACCGTAAAGTGACTTTTGAAATGGTTATTTTTGGAGGGGACCATATTCAGACTTCCCGTATTAACAAAATTGGCAAGGTGTTGCAGGGAATTCACTGTAACATCAATTTGATCCCTTATAATCCGATCAAGGAATTGCAGGGAAACTTTGTGAGGCCTAGTTTTCAGGAAACAGAATACTTCAAGAGTATTTTAAAGAGGCATCAGAAAGAGGTTACGGTACGCATTTCTAAAGGAAGGGACATTCAGGCTGCATGTGGACAACTGATCCCCAAAGCCCCGGATTCTACAGCTGGCTCGAATCCAGTCAAAGCTTAAACAGACTCAGAGACACCTCCCAGTCTGATTCCCATGCTCTTTGCCTTAGCTCGGAAGAGGATGTGAATCTGTTTCTTTATACAGGCTGGTTATTACGCCGTTTGTTTTGTGATTCAATGCAGCTTGATTTGAGGCAGGGAATTGCTCAGGATAAAGGTCCCTGTGGGCAGTGTCAGGGATGTTTAAGTCTTTCACAGATGCGTCCCGATCGGTTTTTATGTATGTTCCCCTGTGGACAGGACATTCTTGTTGGTCAAATCCGCGAGTTGATCCGATCTTTGTCTCAAAGCCGGTTAAGGGAGAATACCTCACAGATTGCCCTGATGTTTTACCCGGATAAAATGAGGGTGGAGGGAGCTAATGCGATTCTAAAAACCCTTGAGGAACCGCCTCAGGGGAGGCGGTTTTTAATGGTTCTTCCCAATTCCCGTCCTCTTTTGCCTACAATTCGCTCCCGTGTATCCATGTTTGCCCTGCCTTCGGCTCGTGCCCTGTTTCAAAACACTAAAGACACAAAAAGGATTATGGGCCGTTTGAGTGGATATGCCTGTGATCTTTTGGAGTCTGAATTGTTAATGGTTCCTAAACCTTTGGAAATGTATTATCAGGAACTGACTCAATCTTTGCAGGGCTTACATAGGGATTTATCGTTACGAGGTGAGGACGAAAGTCCATTGTTTTATGCTAATCGTCTTGTTGCACTGTTGCTCTGGAATCCGGCTCGCAGTGGGGCTGACAAGTTGACCCGAAGGCTAGGAGCACTGGATCTGTTGCAGGTTCTGATGGATTTTGGGGCAGCTTCTTTTCTGGATAGGATCGCTAGAATCAAAGAGGAGTGGGCTCAGATCGGCTCACTGGTGGAAGGTATCTGTAAGGATTTGTCTTTGTGGAATCGTGAAAAGTTTCAGGGTTTGATGTTTCATCCTATACTTCGGGACTTCAGGGATTATAAAGATAAAGAAGCCTTTGAAAGACCAATACACAATTTGTTACGGGGGTATGTGATTCGCGAAACGGAAGGACTGATAGGAAATCTGTTTCGATGTTTTTTTGATCCCATATTTATGGGACAGGAGCCTATGATGGCTATTGAAAACCAGCTTTTGTCCAGATATGGCTGGTTAGAGCAGGCCAAGATGCTTTGGGCTCTTCAAAGTCAGCTGGCTGAGGTACAGCAAATGGTCTATAATAACTTTCCCCTGGAGCTTGGACTGGAAACATGGCTTGCCTGGATGCGCAGAGAAGATGAACGAAATCGAAATACATGATAACGAACTGGTGGCTTATGCTGATGGGCTAGGTGTCCCACTAAACAATCAGTCCCCCAGAGCAAAAATTCTGAAGACAAATATCTATGGGCTGGAGTTTCGCAATAAAAGAGGGGTGTTTACGGTTTCATCGGACTTGGATATCCCCATCGGGATGTCAGTGCTTGTGGATACCAGTCGTGGCAGAGAGCTGGCCAAAGTTCGTTATACAGATTTGAATAAACATCAGGAAAGGGCAAGAGAGCTTGAAGTATATGAACTGATTTCTCTTGCTACTGAAAAAGACTTGCAGTTTCAGATAAAAAATGAGGCCCAGGAATTGGCGGACCAGTCCCTTTGTATGCAAAAGGTTCGTGACTTCAAGTTGAATATGCGCGTGATTAGAACAGAAAGACTGTTTGATAATTCGCGGATTATATTTTATTTTCTGGCTCCCCAAAAGGTTGACTTTCGTGAGTTAGTAAAGGTTTTAGCCTCTCTTTTTAAGGCTAGAATTGAGTTGAGACAGATTAACAGTCGTGAGCATGTTGCCATGATGGGGGCCGTAGGTTCCTGTGGTCGCCAGACATGCTGTTCCAGCTTTCTTACTAGAACCCCAGCTGTTGATATGGCAATGGTAGATGTGCAGAGAATGGGGAAAAACCCGGGTAAACTGAATGGGGTCTGCGGAAAACTGAAGTGCTGTATTGCTTATGAATACGATTTTTATCGTGAGGCACTGGAAGGAATCCCTATGAAGGGTTCCTGTGTGGGGTGCAAAACAGGTAAAGCCGTACTTGTTGGAGTGAATGTATTTAAGATGGAGGCATCTTTAAGGATGTCAGATGATAGTTTTGTTTCAGTCGGATTTGATGAGTTGCGTCAGGCAGAATTATCTGTGCATAAAGGATAACATGGAAAAACATATTCATGAACCCAAGCTGCTTGGCCTGATTGCGGGCGCAGGCGATATGCCTAAG
>JACFNL010000007.1:56887-57239 GCA_019454875.1 Candidatus Cloacimonadota bacterium
GATCCGGTTTGCCAATCTGGCAGGAATCGAGATCGCAACTGCAGCTCTTTTAGGTATGGCTGATCCCGGTTATGAGCATATCTGTGACAAATTTATATCTGTGCATCTTGGAGAGCTGGAAAAGACGGTGGCCTTTTTCAAAGACCTGGGAGTTTCTGAAATTCTATTTGCTGGCAAGGTCGATAAGACCCGTTTGTTTGATAAGGGTTTAGTCCTTGATCCTAGCTCTCAAAAGTTGTTTTCATCCCTGCCTCAAAGAAATGATGATGCAATTCTAGGCGCGGTGGCTCGATTTTTTATTGAAGCAGGGATTAAGGTTTTGGATTCCACCCATCTTTTAAAGATGATTCTG
>JACFNL010000007.1:57249-68622 GCA_019454875.1 Candidatus Cloacimonadota bacterium
CTGCCCGAACGGGGATTGATGACAAGGGTTCCCATAAATGAAGGTGTATTATCTGATATCCATTTTGGGTTTCGTATGGCCAAAGCGATTGGGGATTTGGATATTGGGCAGACGGTTGTGGTGAAAAATGGGATTGTTTTAGCTGTAGAAGCAATTGAAGGTACAGATCAGGCAATTTTGCGCGGGGGTGCACTAGGCCAGGGTGGGGCTGTCGTAGTTAAGGTTTCCAAACCGAAACAGGATTTAAGGTTTGATATGCCCACAATTGGTCCTGTAACCATAAATCATTGTATCCAGGCAGGTATCAAGGCTATTGCCATTGAAGCAGGATCTACCATTCTCTTAGACTCAAAAGAAGTAATCCGACTTGCAGAAGAAAATGGAATAGACATCATTTCTCTATGATACCAAAACAAAATATTTTGATTTTGGCAGGTGAGGAGTCTGGAGATATGCTGGGAGCAAATCTCATTTCCTGCCTGCGTGCGACCCGTCCTGATTTAAGAATTTATGCCTTTGGAGGGCTTCGCATGAAGGAAGCTGGTGCCCAGCTTCTGTTTAACACCCTGGATACGGCTGTGGTAGGAGTGTTTGAGGTTCTGAAGGCATTACCCAAACTGCTGGCGCTTGAAAAAAAAATCCTCTCCTGGGTGGTGACAAATTTACCTCGTGCCATCCTTCTGATTGATTACCCTGGATTTCATCTGCGACTTTTGCCAAGGCTGGCTGGGCTGGTTCCAGTATATTGGTATATTCCCCCTAAGGTATGGGTTTGGAAGCCGGGTAGGGCTGCTCTTCTGGAGAAACTCTGCAAAAAGGTTTATACAATTTTTCCTTTTGAGAAGACCTGGTTTCCCCAGAAGGGGGCATATTTTGGTCATCCATTGATTGATTCGACCAAACCAGCATTGGACAGGGATGAATTTTTAAAATCCCTGGGGCTGGATCCAAAGAGTCGTGTGATTGCTCTGATGCCTGGTTCAAGGAAACAGGAAATATCACGAATGCTTCCCGAGTTTTTAAAGGCAGCCAGAACATTAAAATCCAAGTTTCCTGATCTGGAATTTATATTGCCGCGACCTAATTCAGTTTCTGAATCCATGTACAGATTAGACGGGTATCCCGTAAAAATGATTTGTGGAAACTCCGTGGAAGTGATGCACAGTGCCCAGATTGTTTTGGCAACATCGGGTACGGTCACACTGGAAGCCGCCATATTAAGAAAGCCGATGGTAATCTGTTATCAGGTGAACTGGCTTACATATCTGGCATTTCAGCATCTTTCCAGCGTTTCTTGGGTTGGACTGCCAAACATTCTTGCGGGCAAGGAAATTTGCCCAGAACTTCTGCAAAAAAATATGCAGGCAGAAAAAATAGTGGAAGTGGTCTCTGGTTTAATCCGTGAGCCGAAACGATTGCAGGCCCAGATAGAAAATCTTCATACCATTGTCGCGTCATTGGGGGAAGATGGTGTTAATCAGAGAATTGCCGGGGATTTGGCTGAAAGTCTGGGCAGATGAAGGACTTAAAGCTTTTATTGCCAAGAGTTAAAAAGCACTGGATTCTGATCCTTTTCAGTTTTTTTGGAGCAGCGATTGTCGCTTTGTCTACTACGGCAAATGCCGAAGTTTTAAAATTCCTTCTGGATAAGGTTTTAGTTGTTCCAGCTGAGGTTGATGTTCAGACGCATTATCGAACCCAGACGATTAATCTTTATTGGGTCACTTTTCTGGCGGTTTTTGTAACTATGATGCGTGGACTGGGGGAGTTTATTAAAAGCTATACCCTTTCTTTCGTGCAGCAAAGAATTATTCTTGGTCTCAGAAGAGACTTTTTTTCTCATCTTCAGAAGTTGCCTTTAAACTTTTATGCCAGATCCAGAACCGGGGATCTTCTGGCCAGAATGAGCTCAGATATTTTGGCTATTGAGAACATGTTAAGGCAGATGATCAACACTTTGGCTGAGCCTTTGATTATTGTTTGTCTGATTGGATACATGTTCCATATTTACTGGAAACTGGCCATATTGATTTTTGTAATTTTACCGGTTTTAGGGCTTACTGTAAGGAGTCTTTCCGTTCGCTTGCGAAATGCAGGAAAACTGTTACAGGCAAAGACAGGAGACATTACAGCCTTGCTTCAGGAATCTGTGCTTGGCATTAAGATTATTAAAGCATTTGGGATGCAGAACTTAAGAAATGAGTTTTTTGAGAGGGAGAGTGAGGCCAATTTCAAATACTCCATGAAGAGTGTCAAGTATGTGGCATTGACTAACCCGATCGTGGAATTTGCTGACTCTATTGGAGTTGCCCTGATGATTTATTTTGGGGCTAAGGGAGTAATTGATCAGGAAATTTCTGCTGGAGAATTGATCGCTTTTCTTACCTGTCTTGGCCTTGTGTTTCAGCCCATCAAAAAAATCACTAATGCCAACGGAGTGATTCAGTCCAGTATGGCCGGATTGCGTCGTGTCTTTGAGATACTTGAGGAAGAAGTAGAAGAGGATCTGGGGCAAAGACCCATTCCCAAAGAATCCCATGCTGGAGACTTGCTGTTTGACAATATCAGTTTTTCTTTTCAGCCGGACAATCCTGTACTGACAGATCTGTCCCTGAGTATAAAACAGGGAAGTATGGTAGCCTTGGTTGGCCCTTCCGGAGCGGGAAAAACCAGTTTGTTAAATCTGATTCCCAGGTTTTATGAGCTTGATTCCGGCAGCATCCGCTACGCAGGCCATGATATCCGTGAATATCCCCTGGAAGCGTATCGCTCCCTGATTGGAATTGTGCCTCAGGAAACCATGCTATTTTCGGGAACGGTTCGGGATAATGTATTGATGGCCCGACCTGATGCGAGTGAGGCAGATTTGATTCAAGCCTGTAAAATGGCAAATGCCCACAACTTTTTAATGGATTTGCCTAAGGGGTATGACACCGTAGTTGCAGAATTAGGTGTTGGCCTTTCCGGGGGACAGAAACAAAGAATCGCCATAGCCAGGGCAATTTTAAAAAATCCGGCAATTCTACTTTTGGATGAGGCCACAAGCGCGCTTGACAATGAGTCAGAAAGACTGGTTCAGGAATCTTTGAAACTATTGATGAAAAACCGCACGACCCTGGTTATTGCGCATCGTATTTCCACGATTATGGATGCTGATTTAATCGTGGTGATGGCACGGGGCAAAATTGAAGATATGGGAAAACATGATGAATTGTTAAAACGGTGCAGTCTTTACGCAAAATTGTGTAGAAACATGTCACATCCTGAGGAAGTTCATGAAGCGTAAACGAATTTTTGTCTGCGCAGGAGAATACTCGGGCAGTTTGTATATGTCTGCCACGGTCAAATCCATTCTACAGGATTATCCTGAGCTGGAAATTTATGGAATCGGTGGCAGCGAAATGGAAAAGGCAGGAGCAAGACTTCTCTATAATTCAGATTCCTGGGGATCGATTGGTCTGGTAGAGGCTCTAAAACGATGGTATCTGATACCGGTGAATTTTGCCATGCGTAAGCGATTGAGTCAGGACAGGCCGGATCTTGTACTATTGGCTGATTATCCGGGTTTTAACATGCATCTGGCCCGTAGTGCCCAAAATCTGGGTATTCCCTGTGTCTATCTGTTTCCCCCCCGAAAATTTGCTAAATCACCTACGGAAGTTAAAGAGGCTGCCTCAGTGATTCGAAGGGTGGCAGCCGAGTTTTTACCTACCTATGAAGTCTATCGGGAAGCCGGTGCAAAAGTGGATTTTGTGGGACATCCCATGCTGGATACTTTACCAAGACAGGATCGTGTAGAACTGCGAAAACAAAATGGGGTTTTGGACAATCAGATGCTGGTTCTGGTTCTACCTGGTTCCAGAGCACAGGAAGTCAGTCTGATGCTTCCATTGTTTTCAAAAACGATACCATTGCTCCATTCGCGATTTCCAAACCTTCGTTTTCATATATTAGGAGCAGAAAATCTGAAATCAGACAGTAGCCAGAAAATCAATCTGGAGCAATTTACCCAAAGCCTTAAGAATCAGGGGGTGTCGGCCCAGTTGATATGGGAGGACCGTTTTTCCCAGATGCAGATGGCTGATTTTGCTCTGGTCACTTCAGGTACAGCTACTATGGAGTTGATGGTATATGGGGTACCCATGGTTATTTGCTACAAGGTAAGCATTTTGACCGAGATTCTGGCCCGTTGCATTTTTTACCAGCTGCCCGAACATATTGGGCTGCCGAATTTGTTGGCAGGTACAAGACTTGTCCCTGAACTGGTTCAAAGACAGGCGACTCCGGAAAATTTGACTCAGGAAGTGCTTCAGATTTTGAAAAATCCCACTAAGCTTTCAGAAATTCGCCAGAAATTCAGTGAGGTTTCTGCCAAACTTGGAGGTATAGGTTCTGTAAAACGCCTCAAATCTGTAATTTATGAGGAGCTAGGGCTTAGGAAATGAGGCTGATTCTGGCCCTTGTGGAAGCGATTCTGGGTATGGGAACCCGGAACTTCTGGCTTCGAGTGTTTGAAACATTCAGTTATGGATTGGCATTTTTTATTCCAGGAGCAGCCAGACGAAATCTTAATGTAATTCGAGCCTATGCCAGACAACATAGCATCAATCTGGGTTCAGACTATTCTATCTATAGAACATATCTGTTTTATCAGTTTAAAATTCTTCTGGATATGTTTTTTCTGGCTAGAGTTTCTCCGGCTGAATTTATGAGCAGGGTTCGTTTGGAGGATCAGGCTAAAGAACAGATTCAGGAGTTGATTGATAGTCAAAGAGGAGCCTGTATTCTGACCATGCATTTTGGGAACTGGGAGCTAGGAGCCCGTTTGTTTGGCTGTTTTGGAAAAAGAGTTGGTTCTTTATACTTTGAACAGCTCGACTCCACTTTACAGCAATGGTTTAGCCAAACCAGAACAGCTATGGGAGCGGAATTATTTCATCAGCGCAAGGGATTGCGTTCGTCCATGGAGTTTTTAAAATCTGGGGGGTTGATGACAATAATCTGTGATCAGGATGGGACAAAAAATGGACACTTTATTCATTTTATGAATCTGTGGGTGAGTTTTCCCCGCTCTTTGGAACTGTTTGTAAAACATACAAAAGCACCACTAATACCCATGCTTTTGTGGCATGAAGGCGATAACTACTGCTTTCGAACCTACCAGCAGATTGCCTATGATCCAGATGATGCGGACTATGAAGCCATCTACTCGGAACTCAGGGACTGGATGCAAAACATTCTTGTAAGAAACCCGGAACAGTGGCTACTTCTGTATGACAGATTTAAACTGCGTCACAAGCCCTATTTAAAGGAAAAAGGATGGCTGGAATCCAGTCTTTTGGATTATGAAAAGGCTCATAAGGGGGAGTTGGTGCAGCCGGGAGACTACAGATGAGCCAGACACTTGGTATTACTATGGGGGATCCAGCTGGAATTGGACCAGAAATTTTGTATAGGGCCTGGCAACAGATCAAAAACAGATTAAAGAGACCCTTTATTATTTTTGGAACTCCCAGTGTTTATTCCAAGTTAAATATTGATGTCACAGATGAGTTTTTGAGCTGTATTGAGGGGCCTTCAGATATATGTGACTATCAGATAGGATTGGAGGGGTCGGTTTCGGGAGAATTGGCTTATGCCTTTTTGGAGATGTCCGTTCAGGCTGTTATTAATAAACGGATTTATGCCATTTTAAATGCCCCGATCAGCAAAAAGGCTATTGCCCTGACTCAACCGGGATTTCTTGGTCATACCCAGTATTATGAAAAGCTGCTTGGTCGAGGCCCTGCCCTGATGTCCTTTTATGGTTCTGAGTTCTGTCTTTGTCTTTTGACCCATCATGTTCCTTTAAACGAGGCCTCCAGAGAATTTATGAGCCTTGATTTGAAGGAATTGTTTTTAAGGGGGATTTATGGATTCAAAAAAATATTAGGGCGGGATATTCGAGTTGGGGTCTGTGGATTTAACCCTCATGCAGGAGAAGGTGGTCTGTTAAGCCGAGGTGAGGAAGCTTTACTTCAAAAGGCCATTGATGATCTCAAACAACAGGGTTTTATGATTGAGGGCCCCATTGCCGCAGACAGTATTTTTATTCCCAGGATTCGCCAGCAGTTTGATCTGATTTTTGCCTGCCATCATGACCAGGGTCTGATTCCATTTAAGGCAGTTCATGCACCCTATGGACTATCCCTGACCTTTGGACTGGAAGTGCTTAGGGCTACCGTGGATCATGGTACTGCATTTGATATAGCCGGCAAGGGAGTGGCCTCTTGTGAATCAATGATGGAAGCCTGGGAACTAATGGATCGGATCTGCCTGTAATGCAAAAAAAACCTTGCATTTTACAGTGTTGAGAAATATCATTCATCCCTGTCGCGAAAGTGGCGCAGTGGTAGCGCATCTCGTTGCCAACGAGAGGGTCGCGAGTTCGAATCTCGTCTTTCGCTTATACCCCGGTGTAATTGCCGGGGTTTTTTCTTATGCTCTGATATACTCCATTTATGTCCACTTATGGCACAAAAACAGGAGTCACCGCAAATGAAACCAAAATCAGAAGAATTTAGATCGGCACTGTCAAATATTCGTGAGCGAATCGCTACTGCCAAACGATATGGAACAAATAGAGGCTTTATTGATTATCGTGGTTGTGTTTTTGTGTGCAACGAACTCACGGCCATTCTTGAGGATGCAGAAAAATCTATCAAGGCAGGGCATTATGCCTTTACCTACTCAGTCGCGGCACTTGTGCTTATAAACTGCGCCAAGCTTGCAAGTTTTGCCGACGATAGTGCAGGAGGTGTTACTGATACCTGTGAACATGTTAAAATGGTACTGGATAATACCTGTTCGGCGGCACTCTCAAATTCTGAGGAAGCAGAGTATATTTTTACGCAAGCTTTAAAGGACGCTCAAAACAAGGCCTTGGAAGGCTGGGATGAATTTGCATATTATCTCTTAGTCCCGACGGCCCAACTTGCTACTCAACACAATGTTCAAAAGCTCTACATGGTTCTTGACGCATTCAATGCCAGACTTGCCCTTCAAGAATATTGTGCATGGCATTTAGAATACGATAGCCTTGTACGGCTTGCGGCTAAGAAGGCTGTTGAGAATGAAGATGTGGTTCAACAGTTTATTGAAGCCAATACAAAATACGATAGTATCCGCAAAATAGCGATTCGTAATGCACTTGACAAAAAGCAGTTTGCCCTGGCTGAAACCTTGTGCATCGATAAAATCGATCATATAAAACAGAAAAATCAAATTTACTTCTGGGCCAAGGAGTGGTATGAGCTTCTCTTTGAGGTTTATACCCAATCAGATAATAGGCTAGGACAAATAGAGCTTGCCCGGGATTTGTTGGTGGCAAAACAGGACACTAAATATTATCCAATTCTAAAAAATCTGTTAATTGAGAAGGGTACATGGCAATCGGTTTATCCAGCACTTCTCTTAGACATTTCAAAAAAATTGCCATCTCACTTGTACATGGAAATCCTCTCCAAGGAACAAGAACTAGATATCCTTCTGGAACAAGTAAAATCTGATCCAGGGCAGATATTTGCTTATGGCAAACAATTGTCAGTTAAATTTCCGCAAGAAACCTATGCACTTTGCCTTGATCAAATTCGCATGGAGGCAGTGGAAGCAAACACCCGCCCCAAGTACACCACGGTTTGCAATAAAATCAAAAAGCTGTTTGAGTTCAAGGGGGTGGCTGAAGCTCAATCGATAATCACTGAGTTGAAGGCAAAATACCCTCGTCGACCTGCTATGGTTGAGGAACTCAATACAATCTTAAAACGATTGGGGATTAAAGGTGCGTGACTGGCAGATTGGTGCAAGGAAAAACCGCTTGACGAGGAATCGTTAACCACCGATCATAAACTGTGAGCCAGTTACATTTAAATTCAAAAGATTGAGAAATGAGAATTGAATCCATCCGCATAAAAAACTTTAAGTCCTTTCGTTCTGCAGAGTTAAACGATTTACCTAACTTTTGTGTCATTGTGGGGGCCAACGGAACTGGAAAGTCTACGGTTTTTCAAGTTTTTGAGTTTCTACGATTTGCCATGCAAAACAACATTCATGTAGCTTTAACCAGACTTGGGGGCAGCCGTGGCTTTAAGGAGGTTCGCAGTAGGAATTCCGAAGGTCCTATTGAAATTGAGTTAAAATTCCGCTCCTCCCTAGATGCTCCACTAACCACATACTTCTTACAGATAAATGAGGAGCAGGGTAAAACCGTCATCGAACGGGAGATCCTTAAGTACCGTAGAGGAAGCAGTGGGCAACCCTGGCACTTTCTTGATTTTTCCCGTGGCAAGGGCACAGCTGTGACAAATGAACTTGAAAAGGTCAGAGAAGTAAAAGATTTGGTTCGAGAAGAGCAAATCCTAAAATCTTCAGATATTTTGGCAATAAAAGGACTGGCACAATTTCAAAAATTTCCGGCTGTTGTGGCTTTAGGAAATCTGATTGAAAACTGGCATATCTCTGATTTTCATATCAGTAAGGCCCGCCCGGAACAGGAAGCTGGGTATGCTGAACATTTATCCAGAGAAGGAGAAAATTTATCTCTGGTCATCGAGTATCTTTATCATCAAAAAAGAGAGGTCTTTGACAAAATACTTTCCCTGATTAAAATGCGTGTACCTGGTATTTCCAATGTAGAATCTAAAACTACGGAAGAGGGTAGAGTATTGCTGAAATTTCAAGATGGGGCTTTTGAAGATCCCTTTCTTGCCAGATATGTCTCGGATGGCACTATCAAAATGTTAGCATATCTCACACTGTTGTATGATCCTAACCCCCATCCACTGTTGTGTGTGGAAGAACCGGAGAATCAGCTATATCCAAAGTTGTTGTGGGAGTTAGCGGAGGAATTTCGTAGTTATGCAAATCGAGGTGGGCAGGTTTTTGTGTCCACTCATTCCCCAGATTTTCTTAATGCTGTCAACTTGGAGGAGGTTTTCTGGCTTGTAAAAAGGGATGGGTGTACACAAGTTTTTCGAGCCAGAGATGATCGGCAAATTACCGCATACATGGCGGATGGAGATAAAATGGGCCATCTCTGGGAACAGGGCTTTTTTACGGGGGCTGATCTATAGTGAAAATTTTGGTTTTCCTACTTGAGGAACCATCCGCTAAAGAGATGCTGGAGGGGGTATTGCCGCGTATTCTCCCTACTGAAATCCAGATTCGATACATAGTGTTTCAGGGTAAGCAGGATTTGGAAAAACATCTGGTAAAGAAACTTAAGGGGTGGTTGCTGCCGGAATCTGTTTTTGTTGTGTTACGAGATCAGGATGCAGCAGATTGCATAGAGGTAAAACAGAGACTGGTTCGACTTTGCCATGATAGTGGCAAAAGCAATATATTGATTCGAATTGCTTGCCGTGAACTGGAAAGTTTCTATTTAGGTGATCTAAGTGCTGTTGAATCGGGATTAAACCTTAAGAATTTAAAGCATCTACAGAAAAAGCAGAAATATCGAAACCCAGATAAGTTAAGTAGTCCTGCCTCCGTTCTCACAGAAATGACAAAAAATGCGTACACAAAAATAGCGGGTTCTCGTGCCATATCTCCGTTTCTTGATGTGAAGCATAATTGCTCACCGAGTTTTGCCGCTCTGATATCTGGTATTCAAAATCTGATTTCAAAGGAATTCTAATGGGGTTATCTAATTCCTGGAGTATCTACCTCACTATGAGCATACAAAAGCTGGTAGGTGTCGCGGGCAATCTGGAGTTCTTCGTTGGTGGGAATGACAAGAATTGTGACCGGGGAGTAGTCGTGGGAAACTGAGCCTTCTCTGGAGGCGTTTTGGATGTTTTTGGTGTAATCCATCATGATGCCTAAAGATTCGAGGCGGCGACAGATTCTTTCGCGCATTTTGGTTCCGTGTTGTCCGATGCCTCCGGTAAATACCAGGACATCGGTTTTGACCAGATTGGCGACATAGGCTCCGATGTATTTGCGGATCTGATGGGCGTAGGCATCCAAAGCCTCAATGGCATAACGATCCCCATTACTGACAGCTGCTTCCAAATCCCGAAGATCGTTAGAGATTTTAGAAAGACCCAGAAGCCCGGATTTTTTGTTCAGAATTTCCAGAAGTTCCTGGCTTTTGTAACCCCGTTCTTCAAGGTATGGAATGATGGAAGGATCAATATCTCCACAGCGAGTGCCCATAATCAGGCCTTCCAGTGGAGTAAAACCCATAGATGTATCCACGGAACGCCCTCTTTCAATGGCGCAGATGGAAGCTCCGTTACCAAGGTGACAGGTAATCACATTGGTGTTGATGTAACTGCGTTTTAACAATTTCATGGCACGGGTAGCCACGAATCGATGCGAAGTTCCGTGGAATCCGTAGCGTCTTATCCTGTGTTTGTCGTAAAACTCTCTTGGTAGTCCATAAAGGTAAGCGGCTGGAGGCAGACTCTGGTGGAAGGCAGTATCAAACACGGCGACTTGACCGGTGAGAGGCATGAGTTTTTGTACTTCAAGAATTCCCATCAGATTGTGGGGATTGTGAAGGGGAGCCAGTTCACAGTTTTTTTCAATCACTGAAATGACGGAAGAGTCCACTACCATGGATTGATGATAGTCTTCGCCCCCATGTACCACCCTGTGCCCCACCCCTCCGATTTCATCAAGGTTTTGCAGGATGTTATATTCAGGACAGATCAGAGTTTTTAAGATCAGTTGAAAGGCTTCGTGATGATTGGCTGTGGCTACATTGTCGGATAGGTTGACACCGAGAGTTTTAAGGCATAAAAGGCCACCAGTGGCGGCCCCAATTCTTTCCACCATTCCAGAGGCGATGCTTAAGGAATTTGGCATCTGAAAGAGCTCAAATTTGATGCTCGAAGAACCGCAGTTGATTACCAGGATTTTAGGTTGATTTTCGGACATCTGTCAGCTGAAAAAGAGATTGAGAATATTTTTTGGCAGGTAGGAACTAGGCATCAAAAAGCGTAGCACTCGGGTCATGGTTTGAATCCGTTGAGCTTCTTCTGTGCTTTGTGTATTCATCCGTTTGAATCCTGCCGCTTCCAGGGTTTCATCCACAAAGGCTCCTCCCTTTTCCTGGCGCTGTTTTTCATCTCTGTAGGACTCGCGGATTTTTTGTAATTCCCCGGCATCCAGCCAGATCCCGCCACTTTCAGGACAGACATCAATTTCAATTTTTGAGCTAGACGAATAAAAGCAGCGCATCATGGTAACTTCAGGATGACGAGGACTTTTAAGTTTTACTTCCGTATTAAAAGTAGAGCCTGCGTACTTGTTCATTAGCTGAACTAGTTCTTCTCCAGCTCCTTCATGGGATTCGTCAAATTTTTTAAGTTCGAAGTTATCAAACCAGAC
>JACFNL010000118.1 GCA_019454875.1 Candidatus Cloacimonadota bacterium
CAAGGCTGTAGAATGTTGGGATTTTTTGGTCGAGTTATTTTGTAAAACCGATGGCCTTGTACATCGTAATTTTAAAGATGGTCTAGCCTGTGCCCTTTTTGATTTGGTCAGCAAAAAGACTATGGATGAATACATTTCCTTGTTAAAGGATAAACGGCATGGTAAATCCCGTATTTTGATGGTGGGTAAACTGCGTCGTTCTAAGCAGCCGGAGATCATCGCTTTGGTGGATGAGCTTTTTGAAGATCCTGATTTAAGGACTGAGATTGGGAGCTGGAAGCGGTTTAAGGGCAGGAAATAAACCTTCCCAACGGAACCCATAATAATGCATAAAAATACAAGAGCCTGTCTATAAACTGTGTCTCCCAGAATTTGTGAAACACGCAGATCATAGACAGGCTCTTGAGCCTGATAGCAGGAATTTAAGCCAGAGCCATACTGCCTGCCCGCTTGGCAGCCTTGTACTGCTGGTGGGTGAGGCGAAGACCAACGGTTTTGCCGGCCTTGATCATCTTGGTGCAAACTTTCACTTTTTTCTTGTTGTTGCCAACCATGATGGTAACAGTTTGCAGGTTTGGAAAAACTCTGCGGTTGGTCCTGCGATGAGAGTGTGATACTGTCTTCAGGACCACCGATTTTTTGCCGCTGATAAAACACTTACTAGCCACGATGGAACTCCCTCTTATAATATAGTCAAATTCGAGTCGCACATTGTAATCTTCTGAGGTGAAAAAGGCAAGCTCGTTTTTTTTGACAAAAAACCTCAAAATTTGTCTTATTTTGTACGATAATGTCTGTGTATGTCGTCAGTTCTACAATTTATATTTTTACTTCTTTGCTGTTTAAATCTTGAGGCTGCCAACCTGGAGAGTTTTTCCACCTCGGAGGATGTCCGTGGATTGACCCTGGAGCTGGTCTTTGATGCATCGGTTAAAGCCAGTATCAGTTATCAGTCCAAGGGCAATGTACATATAATCCGAGTACCAAATGCTAAAAGTCCCAAATTCAAGGGAAGACAGGAACTGGATCATCTGCTGGCAATTTCCTTTCACATCAAACCAGTGAGTGGTGCTTTGGAGTTCTGGTTTTACCCACGAGGTTTTTTCGGGGTCAGCCTTTTGCCTCAGCTTGATTCACAAACCATCAGGATTCACGCAAAAAATGGTTATCCAACCCGTGAAGAAATTAATCCCGATGGCAGGTATCAGGTGGTCTGTATTGATCCTGGTCATGGAGGCCATGATCCTGGGGCACCGGGTTCCAAAAGTGTTGAGAAACAGGTCGTTCTGGCAATGGCAAGACAGCTTCGCAGTGAGATCAACAAACTACCCGGAATGAAGGCTGTATTGACTCGAGATGCAGACTATAAGATTAAACTGGAAGACAGACCTAAAATCAGTGACAGGGTTGGGGCCAGTCTGTTTGTGTCCCTGCACATGAATTCTTCATTGCCTCAGGTTCGGGGTTATGAGGTATTCTACCTGTCAGAAAAAGGGGCCACACAAACCCTGGAGGCCCGTTTAGGAGAGGCCCACTCCCAGGCATCAGAAACACTGGTTTCTTCGGATTCCCAGGAAACAAATACCATAGCCACAAATAGCTCAGAATCAATCCTCCAGCAGATTATATTTGATATGCAACAGGTGGAAACCCTGAATTCATCAGCCGTACTAGCCAATGTACTGGCAGACCATCTTAAGGAAACCGGTCGTAGAAACCGTGGGGTCAGACGGGCTGCATTTGTGGTTTTAAAAACTATAGATACCCCTTCCGTGTTGATCGAAATGGGATACATTACCAATAAGGATGATGAGGCTTTTTTCACCAGTGAAGAGGGAAAAAACAGGGTCACCCTCGCTTTAGCTAAAGGGATTCAGAGTTTTTTATCAAAAAATGACATCAAACCTGCAAAAAAGTTGTCAGGAAATCCAGCAGGGGCTGTAGAACCTGCTTATGCAGTATATACTGTTCAGTCTGGAGATACTTTGGGAAATCTTGCCATCAGACATGGGGTAAGATATTCCAGTATTCTTGCGGCTAATGCTGGTTTGCATCCTGACAAGCTATTTGTTGGACAAAAGATTCGCATTCCCGTGTTGAATGAGTGAAATGGAGATTATAATGAAAAATTATGGCCGTTATGCCCTTTGTATAATGAGTTGTGTATTGATTAGCAGTACTTCTGCCAATCAGCCTCATCTCAATGATGATTTGAGTCCTTCCAGAAGTGCTGGTGTTTCCCAGTCCTCGGATGGGGATCGGGTTCAAAGAGTCAAAGGTCTGTTTGGACGGTTGTTTGGCAGACGCTCCTCCAATCCTAAGGTTGAAACAGAAAAACAGGAAGAAGTGAAGCCAGTGCCCAAGGTAGTGCCGCTCTCCAGGGCATCTTCCGTTTCTGAGGAAAAAAGAGTAGTTCAATCCTTAAGGACGGCAAACACTCAGGTGGTACAGAAAATTCAGATGGAGTCCGGGTTTGAAGATGGTTTTGCTGAAACTGAAACCCTGATTCCAAGCCCATCTGTAGTCAGACTCAATCCAGCCTCAGAAGCCGTAAAGTCTTCGGCTCCACAGGCAGCAGTTGTGAATCGTAATACTTCAGGTGGTTCTGCCACAGAATATGTGGTTCGACCTGGTGATTCTTTGCTTCTGATTGCAAGAAACCTGTATCAGGATCCTTCCGTATGGACTAAAATCAGGGATTTGAATGGTCTTAGCTCCAATGTTATACATGTTGGACAAAGGTTAAAGCTACCAGCAATAGCACTAGCGGCCAGACCCCAGAACTCTGATGTTTCCCCAGCCACAGCAGCAATAGAGACAGCTTATACTGAAGCTACCCGACTAGAAGATCTCTTCCCGGCTGATCGGTATCGTTTCAAAATTTACCGGGTTGGGACAGGAGATACTCTTAGCTCCATAGCTTCCAGGGAAATGGGTTCTGCCAGACTTGCTCCTAATCTTGGCAGGTTTAATGATATAGCTCCCAATGGCTACCTGATAGCAGGTCAGAGCCTGGTTGTACCAATTCGCAAGGAATAGTTATCTGAGCATTAGTTCCCACTCCTGATGAATTGCCTCAAGCATCGAGGCAATTAAAAACTGTGGGCAGGATGACAAAAGGGGTTTTTTGTATAGCTGTTTACGAAGGGTTTCACAACTGCTATACATCTGAATCAGAGCCTGGGTCAGTGACTCGGGGTTTCCTGGCTCAAACAGGATTCCACCCCATTCAGTAGTACTTTCCACAAGCCCACCGGTTTTAGCACTCAAGACTGGAATGCCCCTGGCCTGGGCTTCAAGGGCAACATAACTCAGGGATTCCTTGTAGGAAGGAATGATAACAAAGTCAGCCATTTCCCAGTATTGGTCAAGGTTCTGATTTTTTTTTATCCAGGTGATATGCGAAGATTTGGGCATCATGGCAGCAAGGGCCATTTCATGTCGGTGCTGGCCGGTTCCTACAAAGGAAATCTGTAAATCGGGCAGTTTTTTTTCCCAGTATGGCAGTGACTGTACCAGGAACTCCTGGCCTTTGTTGGGATGAATGGTGGCAAAGACATAGGCCTGTTTTTTCCGATTATTGGGAGGGGAAAGAGTTGGTGAGGCTTCAATGCCATTGTAAATCACCGTCGATTTTTTTTTGAGAATCCCGGGAAGGGACAGTTGCAGGGCTTGGGAAACACAGATAATTTTATTGGCCCCTAAATAAGGCAGAATGGAGCTGAACCCGTGCATCGTGGCTAACCAGGGTCTGGCTAGTGGCCCTAGCAGTGTAAGCGAACGACAGGCCAGATTCAAATGAGCATGAATCAAATGATAGGGTTTGATTTGCTGATAAAACTGATAGATCTCCCAAGGGTATTTTGGATATTCAACCAGAATATAGGGGATGTGTTTTTGCTTTAACTCGGAAATGAGGATGGAATCATAAGGAATTCCCAGGGTGACATCAAATTGAGTCTGACTGAACCGAACTAAATCCAGGGCATTTTTTTCACCGCCCCCAAAACGCGAGGAACCTAGAAGAATCAGGATTTTTTTTGAATTTTCTCCCATGTGGATTGTGTAACCCCTAACTTTGTTTGCAGATTGTCCCATGCACGAAGAGACATTTCAATCAGGGATTTGGGATTAGCGAGAAACTTTTTGATCTGAGTTACTCCATCCTGCCCGTCCTTAAGCTGGATGATAAGTTCCTTTGTTATAAATTCCTTTGCATCTTCACTAAAGTTTCGTGTATCGGGTCCAATCAAAACCGGCTTTTTTAAGGCAACGGGTTCCAGAAAATTGTGACCACCATATGTTGCAAAGCTGCCCCCAACAATACACAGACTGGCTTGGGAATAAATGGAATTGAGAAATCCCATACTGTTGATTATGTAGATTGTGGTTGTCAGCTCTGTCTTTTTGTGGGCTGAAATTGTCATGGCTGCAAGTTTTGATTTTTGACATTGCTTCTGAAACCAGGTGGCCTCATCAATGTTTCTTGGTACGAGGATGATAATGGATTTTGTGTAGGCAGTCTGTAACATGGGTAAAAGTTCTGTCCATTCATCCCTGTGAAATGAGCCAAAAACCAGGACGGGAAAATTATCAGGCAGACTAAAACAGGGGGTCAGGGTTTTTGGTGCCGGAAGCATATCGACCTTCATCTGTCCGCTAAGTACTGTGGTTTGGGTGATTCCCATTTTCAAAAATCTCTTAAGGGTATCCTCAGACTGGCAAAAGAGGCAGTGAAACCGTTGAAACATAGGCATAAACAGACTGGGTACAAACTCCGCTATTTTTTGTATTCCAGGGCTGATACGGCCATTGATCAGATACATCTGGCACCCTTGTTTTTTTAGCCTGTAAATTGTGTAGGGCCAAAAATCAGTTTCAAACAAAAAGTACCGGACTGGTAGAAACGAGTGAAAGAGTCCTGTAAGGCAGGGAAAAAAATCCAGGGGTAAAAAGGATGCATAAAATGTATGATCGGGGTGGTTTTTTTTCATGTATTCCAGGGCATACTGCATGGAATTATCAATAGTGGTGGTAAACAGGACAGGACGGTTTACCCATCCGTTTTCGATGCCATGGGACAAAAAATGCATGGCCAGTCTGGTTTCCCCATAACTTACTGCATGAAACCAGTCCACCTGGGTTTTTGTTAAAGGCTGGTTTTTAGTTTCAACATCTAAAAACCCCAGGATGGTAAGAACTCGTTGACGGGTGTCCTTTCTTTTTAAAAGAAGAAGCAGAATAAATGGAAAAAGGCAGCCATAGGCTGCCTGATAGAACCATAGCCCTATCTTCTGTTTCACTGATCTCCCATGAGTCTTGCTCTGCGGATTTTGAAGTGAGGATCCCTGTGATTGGCGATATAACGGGCGATAGCATGATCTTCTTGTTGAATGATTTCGTAAGTGTCCTGAGAGGAGTAGCGTTTTCCAAGTGTAATTCTGTCCATTGGATTCAGGATGTGATTGAGAGCTTTTAATGTTTTAGAACTTAAGGCATTGCTGGTATTGCTGCCCTTTTTCAGGCTGCTTTTGTTTTTTTCCACCAGCATTGAAATTACCTTTGGCAATTCAATTTCGCGTTTGGGAGGCTGGGTGGTTTTGCTCAGAGCCAAAGTGGCTTCAGGCAGATTGTTGTGGGACAGAGCCAGAGAGGTAACTGATTTTTTCTGCCTGAGTGTATATGTCCTTGAGGTCTGAGTCTGCATGATTATGATTCCTTTCCTGACTGGTCTGATTTTTTATTTGTCACAATTAATATCGGTACAAAAACATATAAAAATTAGGTGTTTTTGTATGACTTTGTGTGAGTTCGTATTTGGAACAATGTCTGTGATATAATTGGGAGTCCGGTGGGAGGGGCATTGAGACGGATTAATTTAGGTGCGGGCGAGATTGCTGTAGCTTCGGAACCGGGCATGGTATTACAGACCTTGGGTTTGGGTTCCTGTGTGGCTGTTATTATCCTTGAGCCAACACTTCGTATGGTTGGTATGGCGCATATTGCCCTGCCTGATTCATCTATTGATCTGGAAAAAGCCAGAGTACTTCCCGGATATTTTGCAGACACTGGGCTGGTTCGGCTCATGAATCTTATGTTTGAGCAAAGCCCAAAGGGTCTTAAGGTGCTGGCAAAACTGGTAGGCGGTGCCTCGGTCATGGATAGTCGGGGAACATTTAATATTGGTGTCAGAAATGCCCTGGCGATAAAAAAAACTTTGTGGAAACACAGAATAGCTATTCTGGGAGAAGACCTTGGTGGGAATCATTCCCGTAGTGTTTATGTTGATGTTGATGAAGGTCGGGTTGTGGTCACAGGAAGCAATGGCATGAAGTACGAAATCTGAGAAAGGCAGGACATGCAGGAATTTCAAAAGATTGTGCTGGTGGATGACTCTTATACGGCCAGAATATTCATAAAAACCTGCTTTCAGATGATTGGGCTGGAAAAAGCCAGCTATTTTGAGTGTCGCAACGGTAAGGAAGCCATTGATCTGATTCGTGATTTACGAACTGTGGATCTAGTGGTCAGTGACTTGAATATGCCTGTTATGGATGGGTTTGAACTAGTTCAGAGAATCATGGCAAGTCCTCGTTTAAGTAATACCTCTGTTCTTGTTATCAGTAGTGTGGCAGATAGTATGAAGGCTCAAAAAATCAGGGAAATGGGAGTGAATACCATTTTACAAAAACCTATCAATCCGGCTCGGCTCCTCCTGGCTCTTGAGCAGATTAGTTCCAGAAAGGCGGACATATGAAAGATAAGATCATCAATGCCCTGGAAGGTGGAATTTCAGATACCCTTGAGACCATGTTTTTTATGCAGGTGTTTGAGGTTTTAGAGGTCGGGCAGTTCGATGAAAAGAATCTTAATCCTATCCATATTGAGATCAGAAACTCTCAGGTGTCTGGACTTGAGCTCCATGTCGGGGATGATTTTTTAAAGGCGGCGGCCGACATAGTGTTTGATGAAGAAAATTATGTGTTTCAGGAAGTCAAAAGCGACATTCTGGCAGAAATTATGAATATGTTTTCCGGGATATTTTTGAGCAGGTTAGGTGGTTCTGAGCATGCCTTTGAACTAGGAATTCCCACTGTTGACAAGCTGGAAAAAAAACCGAAGAGTACAATGGCAATCTTGAGAATTCAGGTGGAGGATTTTCAGATTTATGTGACAGCCTATGGTTTATTCTGAAGCAATCTCGTTCACCAGAGTAATGTCCTGATCCAGAAGAAACTTACTGACATCTAAAAGAATTACAACCTTGTCCTCCAGGTTTCCCATGCCTTGAAGATACTTGCTCTTGGAATTTGTGCTGATTTTGGGAGGAAGTTCAATTTTTTCCTGGGGGATATCAATCACTTCATCCACCCGATCCACAATCAGCCCCACCTCATAATCCTCAATTCTGGCGACCACAATACAGGTTCTGTCATGGTACTCAAGGGGAGGAATTCCAAATTTGAGGCGGACATCAAGGACGGGAATTACCTTTCCCCTAAGATTAATCACACCTTTAAAATAATGGGGAAGATCGGGAAGTGGGGTAACTTTTTGGATACCAATGATTTCCAGTACATTACGGATTTCAATTCCGTATACCTCACCGTTGAGCTGAAAGGTAAGAAACTTTCCTTCCTGAGTATCTTCTTCTGCTTCTTCAAGGTAATCCATTTCTCTCATGCAATTGCCTCCTCAGCTCCCAAATCCAAAAGGGTTGAGATATCCAGAATCAGACTGATATCACCGTTACCCATTATAGTGCAGCCACAGACACCTCGCATATTTCCTAAAAATCCAGAAAGAGGCTTAATGACGGTTTGCTGCTGTCCAATTACTTTATCCACCAAAAGTCCACATGTTCCGACACTGCTCTCTAGAATGACAAGAATTCCCTCTTCAATTTCAGTTATTCCTTCTTCTATTTCATGCAATTTGTGGAGTCTGACAATCGGGATCAGTTCCTTACGCAAGGAAAAAAGCTCCCGTCCATCCATGGTATTGGTAATCTGTTCCTTTTTGGCTTTTAAGGACTCGCGGATCGACAGAAGGGGGATTGTATAGTGTCGGCTTCCAACCTTGACCAGCATCCCTTCAATAATCGCTAGTGTTAGAGGAATCCGTAAAATGAATGTGCAACCCTGATTAGGACGGTTGCGAATATCTATATGGCCCTGCAATTTTTCCAGATTTTTCTTTAATACATCAAGACCAACACCTCGGCCAGAAATATCTGATACGGCATCGGCTGTAGAGAATCCAGGTTCAAAAATCAATTTAAAAAGGTCTTTGTCACTTAGTTCCTGACCCTCACTTATCAGCCCTTTTTCCAATGCCTTGCTGTAAATTTTTTCCGCATTCAGTCCACGGCCATCATCGGAAACCATAATCTGAACTTCGCCCTCTTCATGCCCTGCCTCCAGACGGATTGTTCCGGTTTCTGGTTTGCCAGCCTGAATTCTCTCCTTTGGAGATTCGATACCATGATCGGCACAATTTCGGATCAGATGGACTAAGGGATCCGAGAGTGATTCCACCAGGGTTTTGTCAATTTCTGTATCCTCACCACGAATGACCAAATCAATTTTTTTGTGGGTTTTATTGGAAAGATCATGCACCAGTCTAAGCATTTTTTTGAAGGTGGATGCCAGAGGAACCATACGAATTGCCAGGGCAATATCCTGTAAATCCCGCGAGATTTTCTGCAGATGGCGGCTGGCTCTTTCAAAGTTCTCGAACTGATGACCCTCTAAATCCGGGTTGTGAATGACCATGGATTCAGCAATCACAAGCTCACCAACCAGATTAATCAGTTGATCCAGTTTATCTAAATCCACTCGAATATCCCGCCTGCCTTCCGTGGCTTCTTCTGAACCCTTGCCCTTCTGTTTTACAGTCTCTCTCCAGGTTTTATCAGTGGGTGGGGGAGTCGTCTGGGGTTCAATAGCTGGGGCAGTATTTGAGACGAGTTTTA
>JACFNL010000119.1 GCA_019454875.1 Candidatus Cloacimonadota bacterium
TGTTTTGGTCAGGCTGGAGCATTCAGTTTTTATCCTGGAAAAAATCTCGGGGCCATCGGTGATGGAGGCGCAGTCACTACAGAAGATCCTGAGCTAGCCAGGGTGTTAAAGGCCCTCAGAAACTATGGTTCTGAAAAAAAGTATCATAATCAGTACCAGGGTTTAAACTCCAGGCTTGATGAGATACAGGCAGCGTTTTTGAGAGTTAAATTAAAAGATTTGGGCTTGGACAATCAGAAGCGACAAAATATTGCAGATCAGTATCTGAAAAATATACGGCATCCCAGGGTGATTCTTCCAGAGCCAGGGGAAGCCGGGGAGCATGTCTGGCATTTGTTTGTTATCCGAACCAGAGATAGAGAGGGACTTCAGGCACATCTGTTAAACAGAGGGATTCAGACAATGGTGCATTATCCTATTCCACCACATCAACAAAAAGGATATCCCTTGTTGCATGGCTTAAAACTTCCCGTTTCCGAAAGATTGCATCAGGAAGTACTCAGTCTGCCCCTATGGCCGGATATGAATCAGGAGCAGATTGATTCGGTGGTAATGGCAATCAATGCGTGGGATGGATAATATATGCCAAAACTACTGAGTCTTCCCAAATTTTCAGATAACAGAGGCGATCTCACAGTTCTTGATCATATTCCATTTTTTCCAAAGAGGCTTTACTGGATCTACAATAATCAAAACTCCCTGGCCAGGGGTGGACATAGACATCACCGCTGTCGTCAGGTGCTGATTGCCGTTCATGGGGAATGCCAGATTTTTTCGGATGACAGCATAGTCCAGGAGACTTTTTTGTTAAACAGACCTGAACTGGCCCTTTTGGTGGAACCAGAAGACTGGCATATCATGCATTCGTTCAGTCGGGACTGTGTGCTTTTAGTAATTGCCAGTGAGTCCTATGATATATCTGATTATATTGATGAACCTTACAGAGAAGTACCCGATTTTAATTCGTAAAGGCAGGAGACAATGAAGTTTGGTGATTTTTCTGGTCTGGCACAAAACTACAGTTTGTATAGACCAGGTTATGCCCCGACCATTCAAGGCCCGGTTGAAGGCTACCTTAACAAATCCTTCAGGGGCCTTTCTGTAGCCGATGTTGGGGCAGGTACAGGAATATTTTCCCGCATGCTGGCTCAGTGGGGGGCAAAGGTAACAGCGGTTGAACCGAACCATGATATGAGAAATGTGGGCATCGAAGACAGCCGTGAATTCAGTGTAAGGTATCAGGAAGGTAATGCAGAAAACACTGGGCTTGATTCCAATAGTGTGGATTTTCTTAGTATGGCATCGTCCTTTCATTGGGCAGATTTTGATAAGGCAACCCAGGAGTTTTTCAGGGTTTTAAAACCAGGAGGGGTCTTTTCCGCCCTGTGGAATCCCCGTTGGATTGAAAGAAATCCTAAACTTGTGGAGATTGAGGCCAAGGTTCATGAGCTTTGTCCTGGCCTTAGACGGGTATCTTCAGGAAACTCGGCTTTTACCCAAACCTTGCTGGAGAAACTTCAGGATTGTGGAAAATTTTCAGATGTAATGTATCTGGAAGCTACCCATGTTATGCCCCAGTCCAAAAAACATTATATAGGGGTCTGGGAATCTGTGAACGATATCAGGGTTCAGATGGGAGAAACAGTCTGGCCACAGTTTATAGAGTATCTCAATCAAAAAATTGAGGATTCCGAGATCCTGGTAACTACCTATAAAACCAGAATGTGGCTAGCCAGGGTAACCAAGTAGATTATGCAAAAACCGACTCTGGTTATTTTGGCTGCTGGTGAGGGCAGAAGGTTAAGGCCATACACTGAGGACAGGCCAAAATGTATGGTGGAGTTTCGTAATAAGCCCATGCTTGAATGGACATTGCGAGGACTTTGGGAATGTGAAATAAGCCCTGAATCTGTACGAGTTGTGGGTGGGTATCAGAACCAAGTAATGAAACCTCTATTAGAGGCGCATCAGGTAAACAATCTGATTATCAATCAGGACTATTTAACGACTAACATGGTTTATTCTTTAAGCCTGGCCCTGGATGGACTTGAGGATGTAATCATCTGTTATTCCGATATTGTCTGGGAGACAGATATCTTAAAGAAGCTTTTACAATCCTCAGGGGAAATTTCCGTTGTGATTGATAAAGAATGGCTTCGGCTTTGGTCAGCTCGCATGGAAAACCCTCTTTTTGATGCAGAAACCTTAAAAATTGGATCCGATGGAAGAATTGTTGAAATCGGGAAAAAGCCGCTTAATCTATCTGAAATTACCGGGCAGTATATTGGAATGTTAAGGATTCATGGTCACAGTTTAAGGCTTCTAAAAGAATTGTTAATCTGTCTTAAGCGTGATCAGGAGACCATGTTTTGTAAAATGTTTCTTACAGACTTGTTACAAAAACTGATTGATTTAGGTTTAAGGGTTGAACCGGTCTTTATTGAGGGAGGATGGGTTGAAATTGACTCAGTTGAAGATCTCAACCGTCTTTCTGGGTTTGCTGGTTTGAAGCGGGGTCTTAAGTGAAGAGGCCTTTGGGGGTTTTATGGGTGACTGGTCTTCCCGGTTCGGGGAAAAGCACTCTGGCTAAGGCTATTCAACAGTCCATGCAAGACATAGGTCAAATGCCCTTGCTTCTTGATGGGGATTCGTTAAGAGATGCCCTAAATCTCAGGCAGCCCCAGTCCTATCAAATTGAGAACCGAGAACAGATTGCCATGTCCTATGCCCGCCTGTGTCAGTTGTTTGCCAATCAGGGATTTTTGGTTATATGTGCTACTGTGTCCATGTTTCATGCAGTGCGTACCTGGAATCGTAAAAATCTGCCTGGATATTGTGAAGTTTTTTTGGATACAGAAACGAGTATCCTTAATTCCAGGGATCAGAAGGGACTGTATACAAACTCTGAGGCAGCATCCATTTTGCCCGAGTTTCCCACAAATCCTGATGTAATTTTAAGGATGCATGAGCCCCAGGATCTGATGAATGGAGTGCATCAATGTATGGATCGCTGGACTCAGGTGCTTCGTTCATGAACAGGAAGCTGTTTTTAAACAAAGGAAGAACTCTTTTATCCCTTAGGGACAGTCTAAAAAAGGCGCGAATTCTTCCAGTTGTTTTGCTAACCGAGGAAGATTTAAAGTCCGGAACCTACTTGCAAAAATTACAGGAGGAGTTTAGCGGGCAGATTTCAACAGTTATTGTTCGTTCTTCCTTCAGTTCAGAGGACTCCCATACTTCATCTGGGGCAGGCCGATTTTTAAGTATTCCTGATGTTTCCTTAGAATTAAAAGATGAATTTCTAAAGGCATGTCACAGGGTTTTGGCAAGCTGGGATGGAATTGGCAGTGCAGAGCTTCTCATTCAACCCATGTTTAAAAACTGCATCCGCTCCGGTGTGGTTCTTACCGCAGATTATGCTAGTGGTGCCCCCTATATCACCGTCAATTACGATGAATCCGGTTCCTTAAATTCTGTAACAGGGGGAACAGGTAATTATGACAGTCTGGTCATGCTTCCTAATGCCAAAAATTTACCTTACCCGTGGCTGTATCCTTTGCAGGATTTAATCTTTGAGCTTCAGGAAATTTTTGCGGTTAAGGAACTCGATATTGAATTTGCCTTTGATTCATCAAAACAGGAGCTTTGGCTTTTGCAAATCAGGCCCATGGTTAAGGTTCAAAAGTCACAGGATGCATCTTCTTTTTTACAGCAGGTGGATTTTCTTTGTAAAAATTCGGCTCGAGCCTTTTCAGATAATCCCAATCTCCTGGGAAAAATCCCACTATATGGGGTTATGCCAGACTGGAATCCGGCAGAAATGATTGGAATTCGCCCAAAACCTCTGGCTCTATCCTTGTACAAGGAGCTGATTACGGATTCGGTATGGGCCTATCAGAGAAACAATTATGGGTACCGCAATCTAAGATCCTGTCCCTTGATGATCAGCATGGGTGGTATTCCTTTTATTGATGTGAGGGCGAGTTTTAACTCATTTGTACCAAAAGCCCTGCCTGACTCCATAGCAGATAAGCTCGTAACCTATTATTTAAAACAGCTATCTCTAAGCCCGTATCTGCATGATAAGGTCGAGTTTGAGGTTGTCCATTCCTGTTATTATTTTGGAATTGATACCAGGCTTCTACAACTGCTTCATAACGGATTTAACCTGAATGAAATCAAACGAATCGAATTTTCACTGCTGGAACTGACTAATCAGGTTCTGGATCCTGTAACCGGGCTTTGCCACAGGGATTTAAAAAAGATTGAAACTTTAAAAGCCCTGCATCAGGAAGTGCTTCAGGCCGATACGGACTGGCTTAGCAAGGTATTCTGGCTGGTGGAATACTGCAAACGCTATGGAACTCTGCCTTTTGCCGGGGTGGCTCGAGCAGCATTTATTGCTGTTCAGATCACCCGTTCCCTGATTACCCAGAACCTTATAACAAAAGATCAGTACGAAGCATTTTTAAATTCTTTGAACACAGTGTCTAAAAGTTTGAGTCGTGATTTGAATTTGCATATGGCAGGGCACCTTAGTAAAGAAGAGTTTTTGGAGTCCTATGGCCACTTGCGCCCAGGAACCTATGACATCCATAGCCTGCGCTATGACGAGGCCTATGAGACATATTTTATTAATCATAAGCCAATAGCCACGGAAGCATCGGCTGAACCACAGTTTGTTTTGCCTAAAGATACAATAAAAAAAATCGATACCCTGCTTTTGGAGTGTGGCTTGTCCTGCAATACAAAAACCCTGTTTGATTTTGCCAGAATGGCTATTGAGGGGCGGGAATACGCCAAATTTGTTTTTACCAGAACCTTAAGTGAGGTTTTGTCTCTGATCAAAAAGAATGCCCAGAAGGAGTTTTGTATCAGGGATCAGGATTTGCCGTTTCTGGAAATCCAGACCATACTCTCTGGGTATGCTTCCTATTCATCAAAGAATTCAGAAGATCTGATTCGTGACAGAATAGAAAAAAAGCAGGCAGAGTACCAGTTTACTCTGGGGCTAAAACTCCCATCCTTATTGAGTTCCCAGAATGATTTTTATTGTTTTAAGGTACACAAAGAGGAGCCAAACTTTGTTTCCAGTAAATCCATCAACGCCCCCATAGTTTTGGAGGAGGGCATAGCCCGGGAAGACTGCCAGGGTAAGATTGTACTGATTCGCTCTGCTGATCCTGGTTATGACTATCTTTTCAGCAAAAATATTGGCGGATTGATTACTCTTTATGGTGGGGCTAATTCGCATATGGCTATTCGCTGTGCCGAGCTAGGTATCCCCGCCGTGATCGGTTCCGGCGAAACCCGTTTCAGTTTATGGTCAAGAGCTAATGCCCTCTATCTTGATTGTTTAAACAAACAGGTCCAGGTCATTTCATGAGACGCATAGGTATTACGGGCCGACTGGTCCAAGATCATAAAACAGGTGAAATCCGGGACTGTCTGGATATAGGCTGGGCTGAATATATTAACAGCCTTGGTTATGAGCCATATCATGTACTGTATACAAAACAGTCAGGGCCAATACCAGCTTTTGATGCATTGATTCTTAGTGGTGGAAATTCTCTGTCATCGGTGGAGGACAACTCCCTTTCCGTCATGAGAGATGATTTTGAGTCCCATCTATATTCTTTATGTACCAGGGCGAAAATTCCTGTGCTGGGCGTGTGCCGAGGAGCCCAGCTTATCTGGCAGATGCTTGGAGGTCAGATTGGAGCATGTCATAATCATGCGGGTACAGCACATTCAATTGAAATGGCTTATGTCCCAGAGCAATTTATCGTGGAAAGTTATCATGACTATTGTCTGTTGAAACCTCAGTCCGAACTTGATGTAGAGATTTTTGCCTTGAGTCTTCCAGATAAATTAACGGAAGGATTCTGGGCAAAAAGTAGATCCGGGTTGGGCATTATGTGGCATCCGGAAAGGCATTTAGCCTGTTCCAAAGCCAGGGGGTTTACCGATCACCTAATCAGACAGTTTTTGGGCAGGGACTGAGGGCTGGCATTTCTTGCTTCTCCCGGAACAGCCATATAGAATGGGACTATGCAACTGATTCGTTTCGATTGGGCCATAAAAAAAATTTTAAGACAAAAGGCCAACTTTAATGTTCTGGAAGGCTTTATTTCTTCCATTATAGGTAAAGACACAAAAATCCGCCAAATTCTTGAAAGTGAGTCTAATCAGGACCATGAACTACAGAAATTGAACCGGGTAGATATCCTGTGTGAGGATCAGGCGGCCAATCTTTTTTTGGTCGAAGTTCAGGTAGACTATCAGTACGACTATCTTTTGCGCATGCTTTACTCCGTTAGCCGGGCTGTTACAGAATACATGAGCCGTGGCAGTGAATACGCGAGGGTTCGCAAAATCTATTCCATAAATATTCTTTATTTTGAGCCAGGTCTGGGTACTGATTATGTCTATCGGGGAACCACAGAATTCAGAGGTCTTCACAACAGAGAAGAGCTTCAGATGGATCCCAGGCAGTTAGACAAGTTTTCGGATTCCCGGAAGTTTTCAGATATTTATCCTGAGTACTGGTTGATCAATGTGACAGGTTTTGATGGCTTGGCCAAAGATAATCTGGATCAATGGATATATTTTCTGAAACACGAAAAAGTGGAACCTCATTTCTCAGCCAAGGGATTGAACGAAGCCCAGGAGATACTGAATGTCTCCCGTTTAAGTGATAAGGAACGCAGACAGTACAATCGATTTTTAGACAGTCTGATGGATGAGGCAAGTCTTGCAGAAACCATCAGACTTGAGAAAAAGTTTGCGCGTATCGAAGGCCACGCTGAGGGCCATGCTGAGGGCCATGCTGAGGGCCATGCTGAGGGCCATGCTGAGGGCCGTTCAGTTGGCCACGCAGAAGGTAATGTAGAGGGGTCTTTGAAAACTTTACTGTCTCTTTACAGCAGTGGATTGTTGCCAAAAGAGGCGGTTAAGCTCCAGATGGAGTCTTTTCTTAATCAGGGATTTGATGAATTGGTTTTGTCCTATCTGTCCCAATTGAAATGAATGTGTTTAGGGGGATGAAGTGAAGGGAATTGTTTTGGCAGGTGGGGCAGGAACTCGATTGCATCCTGTGACCGCCGTTGTAAGTAAACAGCTTTTGCCAATCTATGACAAGCCCATGATTTATTATCCTCTTTCCGTTCTTTTTCTGGCCGGAATCAGGGAGATTTTGATTATCTCCACTCCTGAAGACCTGCCACGGTTTCGTGATTTACTTAAAGATGGCTCGGATTGGGGCGTGAAACTGGAATATGTGGTGCAACCTTCTCCAGATGGACTGGCTCAGGCGTTTATTTTAGGAGAAGATTTTTTGGCAGGAGATTCTGCTTGTCTGATTCTTGGGGATAATATATTTTTCGGCATGGGATTTAGCCCTATTTTGAAAGCTGCTAGAGCAAGAAATGAAGGAGCCACTGTGTTTGGCTATCATGTGGTGGACCCTGAGCGGTTTGGTGTGGTGGACATGAACTCAGAGGGCCGTGTTTTGTCCATTGAAGAAAAACCTAAAAATCCTAAATCCAATTGGGCAGTAACTGGATTATATTTTTATGATAATACAGTGGTTCAGAAGGCTAAGTCATTAGAGCCATCCGCTCGGGGAGAATTGGAAATAACTGATTTAAACAGACTTTATTTGGAAGAAAACAAGCTTTTGGTAGAAAAGCTGGGCCGTGGGTTTGCCTGGATTGATACAGGCACACATGAGAGTTTGTTGCAGGCCGGGCAGTTTGTACAGACGGTGCAGCAAAGACAGGGTTATATGATTGCCTGTCTGGAAGAAATTGCTTTGAAGCAAGGATGGCTGGACAAAGGCCAGTTAAAATCGCGGCTTGAAAAAATGGGAGGCAGCTCTCTTTACAACAGGTATCTTCTGAAGCTCTGTCAGTAGAAGCTATATTGGGGAGGCGGATCTTGAGAGTACTGGTAACAGGGGGCCTGGGTTTTATTGGCAGGAATCTGGTTCAAAAGCTATTGAAGCTGGGACATTCTGTGATTGTATTGGATGATTTATCCACGGGATTTTTGCAAAACCAGATTCCCGGGTCACAGCTACTTACATCGGATATTAGCTGTGAAGAGTTTTGGAGGGATTTACCCCCGGTTGATTGTGTATTTCATCTGGCAGCTATGGTTTCCGTACCACAGAGTTTTTTACAGCCCATTCGCTGTCAGGATGTGAATGTAAACGGAACTATCCGTCTGCTGTCCTACTGTCAAAGACACGGGGTGAATCGACTGATTATGGCCTCGAGTGCAGCCGTTTATGGTGACAGCCCAGATCAATCCGAGCAGTCTGTTCCAAGACCTAAAAGCCCGTACGGCTTAACTAAACTTGCAGGGGAATACTTACTGCAAATCGCACAGGAACAGTTCGGACTCAGCTGGGTGGCATTTCGTAAATTTAATGTCTTTGGCCCAGGCCAGTCTGTAGCCTCGGCCTATGCTTCTGTGATTCCCCGATTTATTGTGCAGGCTCTAAATAACCAACCTTTAGAGATTCACGGAGATGGAGAACAAACCAGGGATTTCATTTTTGTGGATCAGGTGACAGACTACTACATCCAGGCCATGCATAATTCTTTTGTTGGAGTCTGCAATATGGGCAATGGTAAAACCATGTCCGTCAATGATTTGGTCCACATTCTCAAAAAACGCTTTCCCCAAATGCCTCCACCCAGATTTTCTCCCCCCCGAAACGGGGATATCAAAAACTCTCAAGCCGTTATCCATACCCTGCTCTCCAATTTCCAACCCGTTCCATTTGATTTTGAGGATGCATTAGATCAGACCATCTTTTATTATCGAAAGGAGAGCGGTGAAAAAAATCCCCATTGGCTACAGTGATTTCAAAGAAATCCTCTCTAAACCTGA
>JACFNL010000008.1 GCA_019454875.1 Candidatus Cloacimonadota bacterium
TTCCATTCCTGACTATAGTTGTTGCCTTCAAAACGAATGCGTTCTGAACTTTTTAATGAATCGCGCATGACAGCCATAACCGCTGTCTGGACACTTTCACCCTTTTCTCTA
The DNA here is from genome assembly GCA_019454875.1 of Candidatus Cloacimonadota bacterium. Taxonomy (GTDB): domain Bacteria; phylum Muiribacteriota; class UBA6191; order UBA6191; family UBA6191; genus UBA6191. The sequence goes on from JACFNL010000008.1 coordinate 112, forward strand.
CGAACCTCGACCTTGTGATGAAGATCAAGCATGGCATCAGCAATAGTCACATTTAAGAAGGTCTGAGGCATGGCCACTGACTGTTCCGAGCCAACAGCCCGAAACTCAAATTTGTTGCCAGTGAATGCAAATGGAGAGGTTCTGTTCCGATCGGTTGTATGCTGCAAAATCTCAGGTACATGAGCTACCCCTGATTCCAAAAAATTTAACACAGCATCCTTATTGGTGGAACCGCTGGCAATACCATCCAAAATTTCTGAAAGCTGCTTACCAATAAAGGCAGAGATAATAGCTGGTGGGGCCTCATTGGCACCAAGGCGGTGATCGTTTCCATCCGTGGCCACTGCTGCCCGAATCAGGGACTCATATTCATTGACACCCTGCAATACAGCAGTAAGACAGAATAAAAATCTCAGGTTTTGGGCTGGGTTATTTCCAGGCTCCAGCAAATTGGACCCTTCGGAGTCCTCTAACGACCAGTTATTGTGTTTTCCACTACCATTCACACCCTTAAATGGTTTTTCATGCAATAGAACTTCCAGATTATGTTTTCTGGCAATTTCTTTCATGGTTTGCATCAAAATCAGGTTGTGATCAGCGGCAACATTGGCAAATTCATAAATGCTGGCAATTTCAAACTGGGACGGGGCTACTTCATTGTGCCTGGTTTTTGCAGGTATACCCAATTCATGCATTGCCATGTCCAGATCATCCATAAAAGCAATAACCCGTTCGGGTATACTGCCAAAATAATGATTCTCCAATTGCTGATCTTTGGGAGAAGCCTTACCTATAAGGGTTCTGCCCGTCAGCTTCAAATCAAGCCTTTTATCAAAAAGTTCCTTGTCTACCAGAAAATATTCCTGTTCTGCCCCAAGGGTTGTTCTTACCCAGCGGGGAGTGGGGCCAAAAAGAGAACATACTTTTTTGGCTGCTTCAGAAATTACATGGATGGAACGCAGAAACGGGGTTTTTTTGTCCAGAGCCTGTCCGTGGTAGCTGATAAAGATAGAGGGAATTGCCAGTATTCCACCTTTGGGGGTTTTTACAATATAGGCAGGTGTTCCAGGATCCCAGGCTGTATATCCGCGAGCCTCAAAAGTGGAGCGAACCCCTCCATGAGGGAAGGAGGAAGCATCAGGTTCCCCCTGTATCAGCTGTTCCCCGGAAAATCTCTCTATGGCCACACCATCTTCAAAATTAAGAAAACTGTCATGTTTTTCAGCTGTGCCTCCGGTCAGGGGCTGAAACCAGTGGCAATAATGAGTTACCCCATTTTCCAATGCCCATTCTTTCATGGCGTGAGCAATGGTGTCAGCCAATCTTCTATCTAGCCTCTGTCCTTCTTCGATGGTGTGTACAAGCTGATCAAAAACTGATTTAGGTAACTTGCGCCGCATTACAGTTCTTGAAAAGCTCAGTACTCCATATCTTTCAGTCAGTGTCCTGGAAATACTCATATAATTTTTCCTTTGTTGACAAAATTCTTCCCCCACCCGGGTGATTTGGCATCATTCTAAAACACAGAATTTCAATTGACCAAAAGATTTTTGATCGTCAGTAGGATATAATAACGAATATTTTACATTATGATTCGAACCAACCTTTTTAAACTGATTGGCGAAGGCCTGGAAAAAATTGCGGATGCTGTAGAAAACAAAGCTCCGGCCCAGGGTTCACACATCAAAAAGACCTCCTACTCCAGCCGTCCATCAGCTGAACCTTCTGTATCCTGGATTGACAGTCATGAGGAAAAGACTGAGGCTTCTGAAGATGTTCTCAACAATAAGTCAAAAAATCGTTTTCACAGTGATTTTGTGGCCTTTGTCAGTTTTTTTCAGGATCTTCTAATAGATGAGGATCTGGCTTCAGAATCGTTTTCCGTATGTCCCACTGATGCCAATGAAATTGAGTTAAAAACCCGTAGCCGCAATGCGGATTTAATTCTAAATTATCATCAGTCTGTCTGTTCTGGTAAATTCAGGCTCAAAATCCGACCCATTGTCTCATTAGATCCGCGATTTTCCGATGAACTGACTCTGGATCTGCCTGATCTTTTAAATTCGTTTCATCTTTCTCACAAGTTTGGTTATCGTCGCATTCGCTCCTTGATTCTCTGGATTCAAACCATGCTGGAAGAAATTCAGATTCTGCCCAAAATCGACGAAACACAAATCAAACAGAATCGACAGCTTCTGATGCATAGCCTGAAGGAACTTCTGTCCGAGCGGGATTTTGGTATTATCGGGCCTACCTACGGTCGTCACTATATTGAATTAAAACACTCCCGCTACAGCATCGAAATCAGCGAATATACAGACACCCTGGAACATGCCAGTCTAAGAATTGTTGGCATGCGCCATGTATCCCATTCCAAACGCCCTCAATCCAGAACCAGTAGCAGATACAGTTCACGACCAGACAATTTGTTAAGGTGTTTTCATATTCCTATTTTGCAGATGGTGCCCACACATCTGAATTTAAAAACACCGGATTACAACCGGGCCGAAGCTTTACTTAATCTTGTGCATCAGCTTGCAGAGGATATTCTGATTCGCGAGGCTGAACTGATGCAGAAAGTGACACCTATTTCCAGATAATCTGTATCAATCTGAGAAGAATCAGGATCAGAAACAGAGTCATTACCATAATCTCAAGCCGTCTTGGTGACAGTCTTTCCAACCAGTGCATCGGTCTGTCTAATCTAAAAATCAATCTGTGACCGATTTCCTCAAGGGCCGTTCGGACCTCCGTCCATTGCTGAGGTGAAATGATCTGGGGTTTTGTTCTCAGTTCAACCAGATATTCAATCCCACGATAACGATTTTTTTGACTTATGTTCAAATCAATACCATGCACACTCATAGATAGCTGTTCTTCAACCACCCTAAAAGGATTCTGTTTCCCGTTTAAAAATACAAATTTTTGACGGATATGAATTGGAGCTACCAGCATCGGAAGTTTTCTTGATTTTTCAGAAAAATTTTCCTGGATCCAGGACTGGATTTCATAGGCAATGATCTCAAGAAAATGCTGATTTCCCAATTGAGTCCACAAAGTTTCAGTATTGTAGGTTTCCCTGCAGATCAAAACTGGTCTTCTGGGATCCTCATAAATTTCAAAACCTTTGGGTTCCAGTTCACACTCAAGGATCTTTTCCAGAAAACGACGGTAGTTTTCCGGAAGTTCCGAACCATTGGTCTGGGTTTCCTGGTGTACCTTGCCGCAGGCCGTACCGCGATACTCGGTCTTTACTTTAACCCTGTGTTCCCCCTTGGCACGGAAATATAATTCAATTCGCGAATCAAGATGATATTCAAACTCGATTCTGTTGCCTGAATGCACCCACAAAACATCGGGATGACCAATCAATAGAAGCTGGCGATTTGCCATATCCGCAATACACTTAGGATCCAGCTGATAGATGTCTGTAGGATCCACAAAAAACTGATCCGAATCTGTCTTTATGTATAAAAGACAATGATCAAAATAGAGGCCAGGAACAGGAGGGATTGTATCTCCAAGTTTTTTTGTATCCATCAGGGCTAACCAGGATGTAAATCCAAGCCGCTTTAAAAGTACTAGCAGTAAAAAGGATTTATCCTTGCAGTCACCCCAGCGTTTGTAAAGTAAAGTATCTGGACTTCTGGGAAAATAGCCTGATTGAGTAATGGCCACAGAAAAATAGTTGATTTTTTCCTTCACCCAGTCAATCACCTCAAAAAGTTTATCCTCAGAAGAAGCCTTGGAATCGAGAATTTTCTGTAAAGACTGGGGCATCAGATCATCAGAAATTGTGTCTTCGGTGGCTAAATAATCCTTCACCCAGTCACTGATCTGTGCCCAGTCTCTGGCTGTACTCATATAAAGACAGGGAACAAGTTCTGCATAAGAAAGGGTGTTTGCTTCAAACTTAGGCACTGGCTGGGGTTTGATATCCCACAAAATCTGTTTGCCGGAACTGGTCTCCTTCTCACTGCCTGGGGTATCACTAAAGGATTTGAAGTGTTCTTTTACATATTCATCTGCCAGGATCGCAAAAAAGTAAAGCCTGTCCACATCTTGGGTAACCAGGGCATAACCAGTAGAAAAAATATTATCCGTGATGGATAAATCCATATTGATGGAATAAGCCACATGAACCATGGCCCCAATCTCCACATGGTTTAATATTGCCTGAACAGCCCACTCATTGGAAAGAATCTTTTTGTATTCATTGTCACCTACCTGATGAACCAGGACATCTTCAGCCAGGACCCTGTACTCACGGCCTTTAACACAGACCTTGATCTCATGTATTTCAACGGATTCCAGAGGTGGGAAAAAATGAAATCTCAGATCCGCAGATCTCTCCATTCCACCTTTATTCATAACCTTGTAGCAATATTCAACATACAGGGTAGCCGAAGACTTTTTTAGATGGGCAACCCGTAAAAGGTACGGGTAAGCCAGATCCAGATTTTTTTTGGAAGAAGGTTCCCGAACGGTAATGGGATAACCTTCCATATCCTGAAGCCAAGAAGGCTTGTCAGAATAAAATTTTACTCCGTGACGAACAAATGGTTCAGCGCCTCCGATAGCGGGATTTTTCATGATATTTCCTTGGATGGCATCTAATGCTGATTACACGGTGACATTCTGCCTGAACTGTTTCATCCTGAACAAACCTGAGATTGCTGTTATGAAAAACTGATTTCCTGGCCTCCTTTAATGGGGAGGATTCAAACCAGACAGGCAATGGCTGAATTTCATGATACAACATTGCATGAGGTTGAAACGGAGACTGTTTCAGAATGACCCTTTCCTGGGATGGAGTGGACTGTTTTACGGCCTTTATACTGTTCACTACACTTATAAAACACATAAAATAAAAAACCGATCTGACCCACCGTAAAACAAACCTGAATTGCATATGATATACTCCCCTATCATGGTTAAACCTGTTATCGTCGCAATAGCCGATTCCGCCGAAGTTTCCCGAACCTGGATGCTGACCACAAAAGACGCATTGTGTACCAGTTTTGAAGTCCTTGGTGCAGATGATATGGATTCTTTGGTGCAAAGGCTGAGTACACATGCCGTTGAGGCTATTGTTATGGCAGTCACTGCTGGTACAGGGGCGGGTTATGACTGGCTTGAAGTTTTAAGACAGGATCCAAACTATGATGATATTCCTATCCTGGTTCTTTTGAATGAATATGCTCTTGCCTCACAAAGCACCCTTTTGCGCTTAGGGGCCGACTGGATTCATGTGTATGAAGAATCTGAGAGTTTTGCACCCACCGTTCTTGAAGTTTTAAAAAAGCAGCTCAGTGACATAGAATTTGTCAAAAAAGTCCGGGAACGGGTAGCTAGGCGCGGAATATCCATCGAAATTATTTCAGATAAGGTTATCTAGCACTAACAGTGAGTTGTTGCCAGTCCTCCTAGACTGGTTTCCTTGTATTTATCAGACATATCTGTACCAGTTTCTCTTAAAGTATCCACACAGCGATCAAAACTGATTAGATGATCCCCATCACCTAGAAGAGCTAGATTGGCTGAGTTAATCGCCGTACCTGCCGCGATGGCATTTCTTTCAATACAGGGTACCTGCACAAGTCCCATAACCGGATCACAGGTGAGTCCTAGATGGTGTTCTAAAGCTGCCTCAGCCGCTGATTCAATCTGGGAGTTGGTACCCCCACTTAAAAAGCAGGCGGCAGCCGAGGCCATGGCACAGGCCGTACCTACCTCACCCTGACAGCCAACCTCAGCACCGCTGATACTGGCTCGATCCACAACAATATTGCCAAACAGTGAGGCAACTAACAAGGATTCCGCAATCAGTTCCTCAGAAAGTTTTAACTCCTCCCACAACATATAAAGAACCCCGGGGACCACACCACATGCTCCACAGGTCGGAGCTGTTACAATCCGGCCACCCGAGGCATTTTCCTCAGACACGGCCAGAGCATAGATGTTTGCCTTTGCCAGTGTAGGAATAGCTTTTTGTAACTGAGAAGAACGATTCATGTAACGATCTCTTGTCCTTTTTGCCCTGCGTCTCACATTGAGCTTGCCGGGGAGATGCCCCTCCTGTTGCAGTCCATTTTCAACCGCAGCTTTCATGACATTCCAAAGGTAAAGAAGTTTGGCCTTGATTTCCTCTCTCTCAATTTTTAGGTAGCACTCCTCCTGGGCATAAGCAAAATCCAGAAGACTTAAAGAATGTTCCTGGCAATATTTTAAAATGGCATTGCTACTGAGTTTTTCTCCCACATTTCTGGAACCAGCCGGTTTTACAGAATCTGCCAATAACCAGGCCCCTCCCCCAATTGAGCAGCATTCCTTATCAAGAATCAGTTTCCCATCTGCATCATAGGCATAAAAATGAGCCGTATTTGGGTGCCTTAATCCAGTGAGAACCTTATCAAACTTGACGAGATTATCCGCACCTCCACTCAAAAAGCGTTCCCCAAGGAAAAATCCATGGTTTCTTTCCACCTCCAGGGTTGCCCCCTGAATTTTTTCGATATCAGAAAGCACCGGATCAAATCCTAGAAGGCCTGCTATCACGGCATTTGGGGTTAAGTGACCTTCACCGGTCAATGCCAGACTGCCCTTTAAAATCACTTCAATTTTATGCACTGGCAGTTCAAGCTCAAGCAGGCGGTTTCTAAAGCTTTGCGCCATACGCATAGGTCCCAATGTATGGGAAGAAGAAGGCCCGATTCCAATTTTTAAAAGATCAAATGCACTTTGCTTAATTAATAATTCCATAGGCAATCAGCATACCATCAAATATAATGTCCTTGGGAATGGAGTTATGCTGAATCTAGTCACCGATGAAGACAAATCCGTGTCATTAATGAGTCTTAGTGAATTGCTGGCATGGGAAAACAGAATGTTTTATCTAAATCAGACCTTGAGTTACCCTTTGTATCTCAAAGAGGTGACACAGTATCTACGACAGGTTTTAGCCGAAGACAAATTCAGTTTTCTTGAAGCCTGTCTGAAACAAAGACCCAGAAAAATTGCTGTGTATCCCGGTTCCTTTGACCCCTTTCACAAGGGACATTTAAGCATTTTATTAAAGGCCGAGGCCCTGTTTGACAAGGTAGTGATTGCCGTTGGAATCAATCCGCAAAAGATGGCTTCAGAAGCTGACTTTAGAGTGCAGAACCTCAAGGAGATTTTAAAGGATCGGGAAGTACTGGGTTATCAGGGTTACCTCACTGATTTTTTGGCTACCCTTCAATATGAAACCACAATCATTCGGGGACTTAGAAATGGTTATGATCTGGAATATGAGTTAAACCAGTTAAGATTTATTGAGGATATGAGCCAAAAGGATATCAACCTGTGTTTTATTCCCTGCGATCGTGAGTTTTCCTATCTTTCGAGCACAGCTTTACGCAATATGCAAAAAATCGCCGGGGAAAAGGAAAAACTCTACCTGCCTAAATCATTTAGAGACAAGGGCATCAGGGAAAAAATTTCGTAACTTCTTTGGCTTACTTGGCCACGATAGTACCCTAATCCCGTTCTGGTGCGGATTTTACTGCCAAAGCAGCCCAACAGATAAAGGCTAAGCTCGTTTTCACTATCAGCCTCGGCAAGAATCCTGGATTTAGTGTTTAAAAGAAGTGTCCTTAAACTACGATTCATGTACCCCTGTCCTAAAAAGTCTGAAAATGTCATAAACTCAAGCCAGAGATCCTCAGTATCCTGATGAAGTATCAGCCAGGTTGCAAGTCCCTGAGTGGTGTCCCAGACCAGAGTTGGATTTTCTTTAAGGTATGTACTCAAAACATCCTTTAAACTCATCTGCCTCGCAGTGGGTAAATACTGATCAATATGGGGTGAATTTTTAAGTGCCTCAAGCAGTGGATTCAGATCCTCAGATCTTACTGGTCTTAAACCAGATTGGGGAAAATTTATGGGGTTGATGGTGTGATTTTTCCTGAATTGATCTACAATTTGCATCCATGTCATGCAAACATTTTAATCGAACTCTTAATACAGGCAAGTCAGGATTATGAATCTGAGCGATCTTTTAAACGAACATCCTGTGCTTGAGCTGGATCTTTTTAATCTGTTAAGAGTCAATTTTCAGGAAGTCTGCAAGTTTGTTTCCTTACGAATCTATGATAATGAGGCTAAGATTTTATTGCAGGAGGGTGAAGAAACTCCGGTACTGGATGTGTCAGGACTGCAACAGATTGCCGCAAAAGAGTATGAAACAACCAAAGACCAGATGCTTCACTGGGTCCACCTTTTAATTATCAACTCAGTGCATGAGGGTTATATAGAAGTCCTCTGTGCAAACCTCGAAAGCCCGGGACAAGACCTACTCCTGATTGCAAAAAGTTTGAGGCTTGCCGTACTTTCCCGCATACAGATTTGTGAAAAATCACTGGCTTTGGACAACTATCAGACCAGACTTAGACATCAGTCCAATCAACTGTCCAGGATTCAGGACAACTTTGAAGTTATGTCAGAACAGAACCTGAGTAAAAATCGTGAACTGGAACGATTGTTTGAAGAAAAGTCTGAACTTTTGAATCAGGTATTACAAAGAGCCAGAATGCTTGATCTGCTTCAGGATGTGAACTATCAGAATGAGGCGGAATTTTTATCCCGTTGCTGCTCGATTATCAGTGAACATCTGCATGCAGCCAGTAGTCTTATATGGATGCTTGATAGGGATAATCAGCGCCTTTTAGTCGTTTATGCAGATGGGGTGCAGGCAGAACATGAAATCACTCAGGATCTGGTATCCGGAGTTGTGGGCCGCTGTTTTCAGCTCAAGGAGTCCTTGTATTCCAACGGCCCGGATTTACAGGAGGCACTACCAGCTGGAATTCGTGTGCCCAATCAGGATGGAACCATTCAATCCGTACTGGTTACCCCCATTGAGTTTCGTCAGGAAGCCATTGGGGTATTGCAGATATTTAACAAGTCCAGAGGTTTTGAGGCAGATGATCTAAAAATCGCCTCTGATATTGCCCGCTCCCTGACCAGTCACCTGAACATTCACAAACTGATTTCTTCCCAGATTGCGGCTAAAATGGAGCTTGAATCCCTTCTTGCTACCATTCCTGATGTGGTTTACAAAATTGATCCCAATGGAATGATTCGTTATCTCAGTCCAGCTATTGAGACTTTTGGATATAAAGTCAGTGACCTGGTCGGCAAACATTTTGACAATTTTATCCGCACCGAGACCTATCCATCCATCAGTCGTCCTACTGCTCTTGAAAACTCCAGGCCCGGAAGCCAGATTCATCTGTTTGATGAACGAAGAACAGGGCCAAGGGCTACCAAAGGTCTTGAAATCCAGATCAAACCGGGGCCCAATTTAAAACACAATAGCCAGATTTATGGGGAAGTGAACAGTTCGGGATATTGGCAGAACTCCATCCGTAACACTCCTGAATTTCGAGGAAGTATCGGGATCATTCGTGATATTACCAATCGTAAGGCGGCAGAAAGCAGCCTCGTTCGGGTTCGTGAAGACAAGGCAAAGCTCGAGGCCCAGCTGCTACAGCTTCAAAAGATGGAGATCATCGGAACCCTCGCTGGTGGTATAGCCCATGATTTTAACAATATTTTGCAGCCCATTTTAGGCTATACCTATCTTCTATTACAGGCTACCACTCCTGAATCCAATAATTATGGATACCTTAACAATATCTGGACAGCGGCCAACCGGGCCAGGGATCTGGTAAAACAGATTTTGACCTTAAGCCGTCAGGCAGAATTTCAAAGAACTCCTTTTGATTTGAAAACCATTATCAATGAGGTAGTACAGCTGATTCGCGCTTCTTCCACCCCTGATATCAGCTTTCGGGTCAACCTTGCACCTGTACCCCTTGTCATTTTGGGGGACCCTTCCCAGATCCACCAGGTACTGATGAATTTGTGTACCAATGCATGCCATGCCATGATCGATTGTGGGGGAACTCTGGAAATATCTGCCGATGTCGTCAATGCCAGCCCACAGACAATCAAGGGTCTGCCGGGATTTCATGAAGCCCCCCATATCCGCCTTCTGGTTCGCGATGAAGGGCACGGTATGGACAAGGTTACCCAGGAAAGAATTTTTGAACCATTTTTCACCACCAAAAAACCTGGTGAGGGCACGGGCCTTGGGTTGTCTGTTGTTCATGGAATAGTAGCCAACCATTCCGGCCTGATTCAGGTACAAAGTGTACAGAATACCGGAACAACCTTTACAGTCTATATTCCCTGCCATATGGAATCTGTGGAAAATCCTAGCCAGATGAAACGGACACAGATACAGGAACGAGGCAAAATTCTATTTGTTGACGATGAGGAAATTATCACTCAGTTAGGCAAGGATGTGCTGGAACGATTTGGTTATGAGGTAGATATAACTACTGATTCTTTGGAAGCATTAAAACGAATTAAAGATAACCCCAGCCACTATGACCTATTGATAACCGATAATTTTATGCCCAATCTGACAGGCATTGCATTGGTTGAATCTGTACGATCCATCAATCCTGATTTACCTGTTATTTTAACAACAGGTAACGATTTGCGGGGTACTTCCAACAAACTGTCACAGTACCCCAAAACCGCATATCTTTTTAAACCGATCAGCTCCGATGAAATGTATCAGGCTATTCAAAGCCTCTTAAAACCTCAACGGGAAGGACGATAGTCAAGAAGCCTTGAGTCAAAGCGAATACCCTGGGCTTCTGCCTGACGAACTCTTGAAAAATAGGCCGCACCATGAAGAATGGCCTCAGCCACTACCGAGGCATTTCGGCTTTGTGGTTCGGAAAGATATGTCCCTTTTACCCAGTCATTAAAAGCTCCCATAGCTGGGCCGGCCCAAATCTGATAGTCCATTTCCCGGCCCTTTTCCCCTGAGTTTGCCCAGCGGGAAGACAATCCAAGATACCAGCGAAAAACCAATGCCATTTTTTGTTTAGGATCGGCCTCTGCCATGTGAACCTGTTCAGGATCCCGGCTTAAAAAATAAGCTCTTGTATCGGTCCAGATCTGTTCCAGACTTCTTCTAAAAATCTGGGTCTCCAGACGGCTTTTTTCGTCTTGTGGAATAGATTCGAGGCTAGGATAGGTACGATATATCTCATAAAGTTTCTGAGCACGCATGGGAAAGAGGGTCCCCCGCTTTAAAACCTGTAGCTTAACACCCATTTCAAACATATCCGCAGCCGGAGCCATTGCTACATCCGCCATTTCTGCCTGAGCCAGAACTTTCCTTACATGATCACAGGATCCTGATTCCACACAGGCCTGATTTACGGAGCCGGTCACGATAAACGAAGCTCCCATCATATAAGCACCAAGGGCGGACAAAGGTGTTGAAATTCCTCCCCCTGCCCCTACCCGAAGCGGAGGAGAATAGTGGAATTCAGCCTGAATCTCGTCCCTAAGGCCCAGAATCGAAGGTAAAAGACAGGGTAGTGGACGATTGTCCGTGTGTCCCCCAGAATCAGCTTCAACAATGATGTCATCACACATAGGTACACTCTTGGCCATTTCCATCTGTTCTTTTGTGATTTGATTGGCCAAAAGAAGCTTCTCTAAAAACTTAAGCGGGGCGGGACGCATAAACTTGGATGCCACTTCCCGGCGCGAAATTTTGGCAATCACGCGATTGCCTGTTTCAATGGTGTTATCCGATCTTCGTTTTAAACCGGCCACACGATACCGTACAATATGTTCAGTCAAATCAAGAAAAGCCGAGGCCTCTACTGTTTTTACCCCATACTTCAAATAAAGATCCACAGCCCCTCTCTCCAATGCTTCCTCACTTGGAGAGTGGATCAGATTAAAGGCATACGGTCCATTGGGCAGTTCTTTCTGAATCCTGTGAATTGCCTGTTCAACCCGGGAAGGAACTAGACCTGCTGCTCCAAAAGATGCAAGATACCCAGACTTGCCAAGTGCAATCACTAGCTCTTCACTTGCAATTCCATTGGCCATAGCTCCCGCCATATAAGCTGCTTTCACCCCGTGAGCCTTCAAAAACTCAGGATCACCAAGGCGGCTGATATCCTGGGCGGGAATCCTGGCCAGGATTTCAAATCCTAGACCTTCTGTATTGATTTTCCCATCCTGATAAATGACTGGACCGTCCTTACCTAAGACCACAAATAAGGGTTGAGACAGATTAGACAAGGCTTTGCGAATTTCGGCCTCGGATACAATCGGATGCTGTTCACTATTGGAAAGCCATAACTTCTGGGACGAAGCCCAAGCTGTAGTTGATATCATAATACATCCATAAAAGCAGAGACGGAAAATACCGCCTTTCCTGCTCCAACAGGCCCATAACCTATAGGTTCAGGCAATTGATACTTGCGAAATGTGTCGCGAAACTCCTGTAGAAGTCTACAAAAATACAGTAAGGGCGGAGCAGGCTGGGGGCCTAATTTTGCATGGGGTTCGGGACACCATGAGGTAAATCGAGGCATAATTCCTTTGGACATAAAAAACTCAAGCCCGGCTTTAGTTGAAGAAATTGCTTCCTCAACATCGGAATAGCCGTAGTTCTGATTCATCTCCACACCGGCTACAAAATTTGGAATGACACACTCAGGGCCAAAAACCTCAGCCGAATCTACAATCCTTGCAATCCATTCATCTCGGCCAATAACTCTGGTTTTTCCCGGACAAATCAGAGGAAAAAGTTTGGGATCCCATACCTCATAGTTTGGGTGATAGATCCGAACCCCGCTGTCTTTAAGAAGTTTACAGTCATCTCGGGTAAAGGCCTGAACTACAGCCTTGATTATCCAGCGATCTGAAAACTGTTCCTGAATGGCTTTTGCATAACGGGCATAAAAGGACACCTCTCCCTCACCCCGCAGATTTTCAATGATGGAACCCCCGGTAATGGTCAGAGCCTTGGCTACCGTGTCCTCTTCCTTGATATACAATAGTGCTTCCAGAATTTCGGCTTCAGACTTGACTGCTGTATAAGGTCGGCCCGCTTTTCTCTGCTGCTCATAATTGCGGTTCAAGTCACAGAACTGGCACTGTTCTTCACGATTAAAATACTGACACATGCGATATACAGTCAGATAAATCAGATAACCCCATTCAATGACCGGGGCCACTTCACCTAAAGCCTTGCCATTGGACATTTGCCTTTTGTAATAAGCCGGAACCGGGTGGTACAAAACCTCGGAAATTTCTTCCTCCTCACAATAGAGGCGAAGCTGTCCCTCCTGTAAGCGAACCTGCCAGGGTGAATTTGGATTCACTCTTACGGAAACAATGGTTGGCAAAAGATCACGGGAACCACCGCGAAACTGAATTTCCTCGGGAGCCCTGAGATGTTCCTCCTGCTGCATCTCAGCAATGGGAATCAAATCAAAGGAGAATATGAAATAATCCTTAGGTTTATAACCAGAAGCAATTCTTAAGGAGTCTGGACTAAAGGACAGGCCTTCTCTTAGGATATCCTGTTTAAATACAGCTTCTATCGGAAGATCAGAAAATTGATCGGCTAGTTTGGATACGGATTCAAAATGTTTAAGCTTCATTATGCAATTGAAAATGTCGGGCCACTGCTGGCGGAATATTTAAAAACACGATTTTTGTATCAATCTGCCGCTCTTTTATAAAACCTTCTAATATTTGATTAACCTGAGTTCCGGTAGTTGACCCAATAAGTCTTGTAACAAGACTTCTGAGCTTTCGTACCCCAAGATATTCAAAATAACTAAGATACCCTTTTGGTTTTAAAAGCCGCATATAACTTTGCAAAATTGATTGCACTACTGGTGGTTCAAAATTGTTTAAGGGAAGTCCAGAAACGATATAATCAAAAGAAAGCCCTTCTTTAAGATGTTCCAGATAACAGCGTTTGATGTGAACCGTAACCCCAGTTAATGACTGTTTCCAAACAGTCTGGCGTTTTTCCTCTAAAATTTCACAAAAACGGGGATTTGCCTCTACCAGCCACAATTCATCTCCTGGCACAAGATTCATGATGATCCGATTTGTCACCGCACCGGTTCCAGGTCCAACTTCAAGAATTGCCTTATTACCCTGATGTTTTTTTAAACGCCAGATCAAGGCATCAGCCAGAAACTGTGATGATGGAAAGAGGGAGCCTACTTCTTGGCGATTCTGCCCAAACTGTCTGATAAAATCCAGCAAAAATGACTCCTTAATACCCTTTTATTAATGCACTGTACAACTGCTGATATACATGGGCCGATTTTTCCCAGGAAAAATCCGTGCGCATGCCTCTTTGTTGTACCACATACCGTACTTCAGGGTAATTGTACAGACCAAGAGCCCTGTCCACAGCATTTAAAAATGCCTCTCTACTGTATTGATGAAACACATATCCGTTTCCGTTATCTGGATGTTCGTCACAATCAAAAACGGTATCAGCCAGACCACCAGTAGAAAAGACAATGGGAATAGTTCCATAACGGAGGGAATACATCTGATTCAATCCACAGGGTTCATAACGCGAAGGCATGAGAAAATAATCAGAAGCTGCCTCAATCAGGTGGGCCAGGGTATTGTCATATTTGATAAAAGCCCTGACCTGCCGGGGATACTTTGACTCAAAATACTTCAGTGAATTGGCAAACTGCTGCTCACCTGAGCCAAGCACAACAATCTGAGTGCCCTTGGCCAGAATTTCTTCAAATGCACTTTCCAGAAGTCGAATACCCTTCTGTGCAGCAAATCGGGCTACAATTCCCATGAGGGGAACATGTTTCCAAAAAGGTAGTCCAAGAGATTCCAGAAACTTCTGTTTTAAAATCTCCTTGTTTCCCATTTCATCGGCTGAATAATTATACCCACCCAGATGCGGATCTGTTGCCGGGTTCCATTCATCCATGTCAATACCATTCAGAATTCCAAAAATACGATTGGAACGGGCCTGTAATACATATTCCATACCACATCCATATTCAGAACCCTGAATCTCCCAGGCATAGGTCGGGGAAACTGTCGTGATAAAATCACTGTATTGAAGTCCAGCCTTAAGATAGGATGAAGAACCATGCATTTCCATACCGTCAAAGCGCATTACTGAATCTGAAAGATCAAACTTGCGATGAATGGTGGGCCCAAACCAGCCCTGATAGGCCAGATTATGAATGGTAAACACAATTTTAGTCCCATAAAAAAATGGGTCCTGGGCATATTTTAATCGAAGAATTGGCCCTAAAATTCCGGTCTGCCAATCATTGATATGAATAATATCAGGCTTCCAGTTCTCTATTTTACACATCAATAAAGCCGCTTCACACAGGTAGGCAAACCTCTCATCGTTATCACCAAAATCACCATGGGAATCCCCGTAAATGCCGTCCCTGTGATAATAGTGAGGTTGATGAACCAGATATCGTTTCACCCCGTTGACATGATGGTATACCAGTGTTCCATCCACCTTCCATCCTGAGATGTGAATATGAAAATCAGCCCCTTTTTCCAGGTTTTTTGCCTTGGCAAAACTATAAAAAGGTAATACGGTTCTGACTTCTTCGCCTACTCTTGCGAGCGCGTCCGGGAAGGCCCCGGCTACATCGGCAAGACCGCCACTTTTGCAATAGGGCACCATCTCAGACGCAATGAATAGAACTTTTGCCATTGATTCACTCCTTAAGGGCATTCAATCTGGTATTTTTCCCGCAACAAAGATTTCAAAATCTCATTTACCTTGCCAGGATTGGCCTTGCCTCTGGTTTCTTTCATAATCTGACCAACCAGAAATCCAAATGCCTTCATCTTGCCGGCCTGCATATCATGGACCGATTGTGAGTTGTTTGTCAAAACTGCCAGAATAATTTCCTGAATCTGGGAATCATCAGAAATTTGTGTGAGACCACGGCTTTTGACAATCGATTCCGGTTCCGATCCTTCTTTGTACATTTCTTCAAAAACATCCTTGGCAATTTTTCCGGAAATCACACCCGAATCAATCAGATAAACGAGTTTGCCTAAATGGGATGCCTTGATTTTACAATCGCGAATGGGTAACAGATCCTTGTTTAACTCTCGAAGCAGTTCCGATAGAATCCAGTTGGAAATTGATACCGGGTTATTATGAGAGCGAACCGCTTCTTCAAAATAGTCACTCAATTCCCGATCCTCAGCCATCAGCCTGGCATTATAAGCAGGGATCTGATAGGTCTTTATAATTCTGTCTACCTTTTTATCGGGAAGTTCAGGCAACAACTGTGAAACTTCTTGAATCATATCTTGCGTGATATGAACCGGGGGTAAATCCGGTTCAGGAAAATAGCGGTAGTCATCGGCATTTTCCTTGGTACGCATGACTCTGGTTTCACCTTTTACATCATCCCAAAGCATGGTCTGCTGCAAAATTCTCTGATCCCTTTTTATCTGCCTTACCTGCCGCTTTTTTTCATATTCAAGGGCTCTTACTACGGAGCGAAAAGAATTCATGTTTTTGATTTCTACCTTGGTTCCGAATTTCTCAGTACCAACAGGTCGAACCGAAACATTCACATCACAGCGCAGTGAGCCATTTTCCATATCACAGTCAGATACCCCAATGTAGCGCATGATAAGTTTTAACTTTTCAAGATAGGCTCTGGCCTCTTCCGGTGTTCGCATATCTGGTTCAGATACAATTTCTAAAAGAGGTACACAGGCTCGGTTGTAATCCACTAGGGTTTCCCCGTTTTCAGCGTGCAAAGATTTTCCCGCATCTTCTTCCATGTGGATTCTGGTGACCCCAATTAGCCTTTCACTGCCGTCTTCCAGTTCAATACGGATACGGCCTCTTTCTCCAATTGGCTTATCAAACTGGGATATCTGGTAGGCTTTGGGTAAATCCGGGTAAAAATAGTGTTTTCTGTCAAACTTGGTTTCTTTGGTGATATCACATTCCAAAGCCATGCAGGCCTTCATAGCGTATTGTAATACATTCTGGTTTAACACAGGCAATACCCCGGGAAGCCCCATACACACCTCGCACACATGGGTATTGGCCGGTTTGTTGGAATAGTCTGTCGAGCAGTTACAAAAAATTTTGGTTTTTGTATTGAGCTGCACATGGACTTCAAGTCCAATTACTGTCTCAAATTCTTCTTGGCTCATAAATGGTTTCCTTTAAGCATTACTTCCATAGCCTGAGCATAGGTAAACAACTGGTCTTCTTTAAGGGCAGGCGTAATGAGCTGAATACCAACCGGCAACTGATTTGTGGTTCTAGGCACGGGTATAGAGATAGCTGGTAATCCCGCAATACTCACGGGAACTGTGCAGATATCAGCCAGGTACATGGCCATAGGATCTTCAGTTTTGGCCCCTAGTGAAAATGGTGGGAAAGGTGAGGTTGGAGTCAGAAGTACATCACATTGAGTGAAGGCATGATCAAAATCCTGGCGAATGAGAGTACGCATTTTCTGGGCTTTTAGATAAAATGCATCGTAATACCCTTCGGAAAGTACATAGGTACCAAGAATGATTCTTCTTTTAACCTCTGCTCCAAACCCCAGACTGCGATTCTTAAGGTACAAATCATCAAGATTTCCACCCTCATGCAGGCGAGGCCCGTACCGCACTGAATCGTAGCGGGCAAGATTAGAAGAAGCCTCGGCTGAAGATAAAATGTAATACACAGGAAGACAGCGGTTCACCAGTTTAAGAGAAACAGAAACTACCCTGGCTCCCATTTTTTTCAAATTCTGTATGGTCTGATCCATAGCCTCAGAAACTTCTTTATCTATACCCTCTCCCATAAACTCTTCTGGTACTCCCACAACCAGATCGGCAAGGCTTCCCGTATCTTTTTTAAGTGGGGTCCACTTTGGGGTATGGGTCAGACTGGTGGCATCCTGATTATCTTTTCCGCTAATAACCTGATGAACAAGCATGGCATCCTCAACACACAGAGCCAGAGGACCAATCTGGTCAAAAGAAGAAGCAAAGGCCACCAGACCCCGTCGAGAAACCGTGCCGTAGGTTGGTTTTAAACCCACCACGGAACAGAAAGATGCAGGCTGACGAATAGAACCACCTGTATCAGAACCCAGAGCCACTGTACAAAACCCGGCGGCCACTGCCGCAGCACTGCCTCCCGATGAACCACCAGGAACCAGATTTCGATTTAATGGATTTTTTACCGGTCCATAGGCTGAATTTTCATTGGAAGAACCCATGGCAAACTCATCACAGTTTAGTTTGCCCATGATGATGGCCCCTGCTTCCCTGAGCCGTTTTACAACCGTTGCCTCATAAACAGGCGAAAAACCTTTAAGAATTTTACTGGCACAGGTAGTTGTCATTCCATGTACATGGATATTGTCCTTGATTCCGGCAAACACCCCTTCAAGCTCGCGCATGGCCCCGCCACTATTAAGCCTTTGATCAGAAGCTTTGGCATCTAAAATCACCTGATCAGGATCAATGGATAAAAAAGCATTGATATCGGGATTGTGTTTTTGGATGGCATCAAGATATTGTCTGGCCAGAGATTCACAAGTAAGAGTCTTACCCTTTAACCCAGCCTGTATTTCACTTATTGTCAGTCGATTGGCCTGCATCGGTTCTCCTCTGCCCTTAAGGGCATCCTGAAAAGCCGAGGCATTATAACTCAATTGATTCAGATTTCGTAGAAGATAAGATCCTGTTCTTCACCGATGCCGGATTCGCCCACACTAGGCCTG
This sequence comes from Candidatus Cloacimonadota bacterium, assembly GCA_019454875.1. GTDB lineage: Bacteria > Muiribacteriota > UBA6191 > UBA6191 > UBA6191 > UBA6191. The sequence goes on from JACFNL010000008.1 coordinate 18,765, forward strand.
TCGAGCTTGGAAAGTTTTTCCTGGGAATATGGTCTTTCAAAGTATTGGGGCAAATACCATACCTTCTGGTGCTGAATAGCCCGAAACAGGCCTTCCTGCACTTCCTGGTAAAACAGGCACTGGGCATAATACTTGAGATTTTTTTCCAGAAGTTTTAGCTGCAAGGGAGAAGCTTTGGCAATCAGGGACATCAAAACTGGTAAAAGACTTTGTCTGTTCTCTTTTAAGAGGGTCAAAAACGCAGCAATTACCACACAGTTATTCGAATCCTGAAGGTACTGAAGCAACTGAAAAGTAAAACAGTGAGAATCCATCCAGCCCATAAGGATTGCAGCCACAATTCTATCATTACAGCCCTTGCTGCCCCTCAACTCAGAGATGACGGAAATCAGTTCGGACTGGGGGAAACTTCCACAATGCCTGGCTACATGAAAACGGATATCTCCACTTTCGTTGCGATCAAGAAGAATACTTCTAAATGCATTCCAGCTCTCGGATCCTGAAAATAATTCAGCGATCAGAACTACACATTTAAGCCGTATTACCTGCCGTCTGTGGGACAATCCCTGCTTTAAAATCTCCAGAGCTTCTTCTCCGAGATACAATAAAGCCTCTCTGTCCTCAATAATCTCCTCAACATCAGGCAGATTGGTTTCGCAATCCAACGCACTGTCGTCTTCGAGAAAGTCACAGAGGTTTATAATATTATTCATAGAAATCCCCTAAGGATCCCGCCGGCTACTTCCGGTCCAGGACGGCTACAGAATCGAACTGTAACACGGAGGATGATCCCTTGGCAATAGGGTAAAAATCTTCATTTTTAGAGCACACAAACCCTGATTTAATCAAGGGTTTCAAAGAAAATATGCCTTTAAATACTGGCTTGAGGCCATGATTTGTTCTTGTTTATTTTTGTTGGTTCTTGCAGACTTGTCCGTGCTTTGATCAAATTTGTCTTGTCGGCCTTTCTCATGGTATACAGACATGAAAAATCTAAGGGAGAGAAAATGCTTCAGGGAAAAAAAGGAATCATATTCGGGATTGCTAATGACAAAAGTATTGCCTGGGGTTGTGCCCGCTCCATCAAAGCCCTTGGGGGCGAGTTCGGTATTACCTATGCCGGGGACATAATGGAAAAACGGGTTCGACCATTAGGTGAAGAGATCGGGGCCGGTTTTATTGAAAACTGTGACCTGACCAAAGAAGATGATATTGCCCGGGTGATGGAAAAAGCCTCACAAACCTATGGAAAAATTGATTTTTTAATTCATTCCGTGGCTTATGCCAGTAAAGAAGCCCTGTCCAACCCTGATATTTCTTCGGTGAGTCTTGAGGCCTTCAGTGAAGCCCTGACTATTTCTGCCTGGACATTTATAGCAATGGCCAAACATGCAAAACCCATCCTGAATCCTGGCTCAAGCCTAGTAACAATGACCTATTACGGTGCACAGCGGGCCATACAGAACTATGGACTGATGGGAGTAGCTAAAGCGGCTCTTGAAGCTGAGGTTCGTTATCTTGCCAATGAATTTGGAGCCACCGATACAAGGGTAAATGCCATTTCTGCAGGAGCAATCCGTACCCTTGCTGCCTCAGGTATTAAGGGGTTTCGTGACATGCAGACCATAGCTGCTGAAAAATCGGCTATCAAAAGGGCTGTTACCTCTGAGGAAGTAGGAGATACTGCCGCATTTCTAGTCGGGCCATTAAGCACAGGTATTACTGGCCAGATTTTGTTTGTGGATATGGGTTACAGTGCCAATGGCTGAATGTTTTTTAAAATCTCTGTGTAGACTCTTTTAGGAGAGGGAATACAATAGAGGCAGAATTCTTCGGAGGGGGCCACTGTGTTTCTTGACTGGGAAAACCCCACACTGCCCCCTGCTGCCACCGGACCGATACCAGCTCCAGCAGCCATAGACGCATTGGAACCCATGTTTCCCATTCCTAACTGCGAAGCAGTGATAGGAACTATGGTTCCAAACCCAAAAAACCGGCCCAAAAGGCTTCTTTGTAACACCAGATCCTGAATACGATTGATAAAAAATGTTCGTTCGTTGCCACCTAAAATTCCCGAGCGAATGATAATTCTTAAATTGGTAATAATATAACGGGTATGGTTCAGGCTTAATACGGTAAACAAAATCCCGAGTATACCAATAAGAATCAAAAGTCTGAATTCCAGATCAGCCACTTCGGGCAAAGCCGTGGCACTCCCATATACACTAAAAAGACAGATACAGTGAATCAGCAATACTTTTGGTCTAATTTTAATCAGGGACAGAATCAGACTGTGAATAAACAATAGTCCATAGGCCAGAACAACCCGGGGCAAGGAGTTTAAAAATTTCAATACCGGGGTAAGCACTGGAAAAAAGCTCATTGCCCCTTCTATAAACAGGGATAGTTTGTCCTCTGCCAGCCAAAACAAAAGCCCAAGAACCACATAAGGAACAAAACCCCAGGTTTCTTTGAAAGACAAAAACCAATGTGGATGTAAATCAAAAAGTACAGTTTCTGATTCCAGGGTTTGCATCTATGTCCTTGGCGGGCTTGACTCAGTGGATACTGAATCTACGGAAGTAATAGATTCCATGGATGGAATGGAATCTGTCAAAGGCTTAAATTTAGAAAAATATTCGGATTGATTCAAATCTTCAAACTCAATTTGATGTCCATTTAATATCCATAAGCGGCTCTCAAGTACATCGGACTCTGAACTAACAAAAAAGTTGATTTTCTTTTTGTATTCAGGCACTGGAATATACTCCCCTGCCCCAGCCATGGTTCTGAATGAAATTTTTTCCCTGTCCATATCTCCAAATGCCATCAGAAGTTTCACAAAAAGTTCAACCGGTATGGTTGTGTCCACATCCTTGTACAAATCAAGAATAAAACCAGGCATTCGGCCCAAAACTTTCAGGGAATCCCAGCCTATGGTTTTTAAGGATTTTACCCGAGCTAAAAAGGCTGCAATAAACTTTTTCTGCCTCTCAATCCGTCCCAGATCTCCTAGTCCATCACTGCGGTAACGGACATATCCTTCGGCATTCTCTCCATTTAATACCTGAAGCCCCTTGTCTATATTTATGGTTAAGCCCTGAGCTTTATCAGTGTATTTCAGATCCTTTTCCACATCCACTTCAACCCCACCCATGGCATCAATGATCTTACGAAAAATAACCAGATCAATCACCACGGTATGATCGACTGGAATTCGTAGAAACTCCTGAATGGAATGAGTCAAAAGTTCAAGCCCTCCCCAGCGAAAGGCATGGGATACCTTATCCATGACTAAATTGCCTTTATGGGCAGTCAAAACCCTTGTATCCCTTGGAAAACTCAGAATACGGATTGTACCCGTATCAATCTGCATGTGGCATAAAATAATTGTATCCGCTCTTCCATCATCCTCTTTGCCTAAAATCAGGATGGTATAACTGGTTTTTGGTTTTGTTTTTGGTATCTCAACCTCCGGTGAACTTGGGGAGGCTTTCATGATGGGCTGTGGCAAAGACCGAATTGCAGCAACCTCATTCTCGGAGCGGCTGACTAAAACATTGATCCACAAAAAAACTGTCGCCATCATCAGAATCAAAAACATCAGAATGCGATTTCTGTAAGGCTTACGAGTACTGGCTGATGGTGTTTTTTTGAGATCCACGAGATCAAACTGGGATGGTCTATGGGCAATTCCCGGAAAATCAGGAACAAGATACAGAAGTTTTTTAAAGACTCCCTTAAGCTTCATACAATCTGGAGTTAGCCGTACAAAGCCAGTTCCAGCATCCTAGACTGTCGTAATGCAAAGGCTGCCCCTTCTGCATGGTGTACATAAGTTTAGCCTGTAAAATTTTTTTCATGGCAGAACCAATATCCTGTAAAGCCAGCTTCATATCCATCGGGTCATAAAACTCCCTGCCCGGTTCAATCTGATCTGCTACATACAACACCATATCGGACAAACTCATGTTTTCCCTTCCAGTTGTATGCCAGCGAATTGGTTCTGCCCATTCTTCTGGTAGATTAAATTCATGAATGGCTAGATAATGAGCTGTTTTTGCATGCCACAATGCAGGAGATTTTAAAGTCATAAGATCAGGTTTGACTTCCTCAAGAAGTTTTAACTGCTGTGGTTTAGGCAATTCCTTGGTTCTGTCATGTAATATAGCCGCCATTTTAATTGGCAATGGATCCAGATCATAGTTTTTGGCCAGAGTTACAGCAGTGTCAACAACTCCAAGGATATGCAAAAATCGAGGTGCAGAAACCGAGTTTTTTACTACCTCAAGGGCCTGGTTACAGCGATTTTCCCAGTTCATCATTTAACAGCATCTCTAAAATCTGTGCTCTGTTCATCAGAGGAACACAGTCCGATTTATACACATTCTCAGGTACCTGCTTAGGTCTTTGCTGAAAACCAACCACCAGCATATCCTCCATCTCATGACACATGGAGCGTTCATTCTCAAACAGGAGTTCCTCATGCATTTTTTCGCCTTCACGAACCCCAACCACATCAATAGGCACGGACAACAAACCGCGAGCCCTGGCAAATTCTGTGTTGATGACAGACACCAGATCTCCCATACGGACCGAGGGCATTTTCATGATAAAAATTTCGCCCCGCGAGGCCAGTTCAGCACCCTTTAACACAAGGCTCACAGCCCTTTGCATGGTCATCAGAAACCGGGTCATATCCGGATGGGTCAGGGTCAGGGGATTTCCCTGCTTTAACTGCTCAAAAAATAAAGGCAGAACGGAACCTCTTGTTCCCAGCACATTTCCGAAGCGGACACAGGAAAAAACGGTGCGGCGGCTACCCTTGTAACGGTGGGCTGTACGCATCAGCTTTTCGGCCAGAAGTTTGGTGGTTCCCATGGTATTGACCGGATTTACAACCTTATCGGTTGATATCAATACTACTTTTTCCACATTCATCTTCATGGCTACTTCAATCACATTCTGGGTGCCAATCACATTGGTTTTGACAGCTTCAAACGGGTTGTCCTCACAGGAAGGTACCTGTTTTAAGGCAGCAGCATTAAACACATAGTCCGCACTTTCCATAGCCATAGTCAATCGTTCCTTGTCACGGATATCCCCTAACAAAAAGCGAATTCTGGGATTATGGCCCAAGGACTGGGCAAGTTTATACTGCTTGTATTCATCCCGGGACAAAACCCGGACTGAAGCAGGGTTCTGATCAAGTATGTCCCTTACCAGAGAACCACCAATTGAGCCGGTGCCCCCTGTTACCAGGATATTTTTCCCTTTGAGAAAATCAGATCCCATTCTACTCCTCGTTCAAAAAACATGCCATTCTAACGGTTTATGGACATTCTGCCAACCATAGCCTTAGGAGGATAAGCAGGATTTTTACCGGTAGTTTTCATTATTCCACCATTGCGGGCAGAATCATAGATAGACTCAATTAACTCAAGGGTACGAATTCCATCCCGCACAGATGCCAGGGATTCCACCTGCCCCTGTATGCCCAAAACCAGATGATTCAGTCTTTCAAGATACGGGTTTTTAGCTTTAGGCAACAAAATGGGCATTTCTTCCAGAAAATACCCACCCTTTTGTCGTCTTAACCAGACGGACTGAGAATTTCCATGCAGAATTCTGGCCTTCTCAAAACCCAGCTCCAGGGCAAAATGAAAATATTTTCTTTGTCCACCACACAAAAAACTGACGGTAGGTCCATCTTTGAAATACATACTGCCAAGGCAGGTATCTTCTGTATGAACCCTTTGTGAGGATCGGGTACAGATTGCCTGAACCCATCCAGGATCCCCTAGCAGAAATAAAACCAGATCTACCAGATGGGTGCCGTCATGAAGCATGGGGCCACCAAACTGAAGGTTGGCTTTTCGTTTTCCTTTACCCTCAGCAAAAGATCCACAGTTAATCTCTATGCGTATGTGTTGTAATGCTCCAAATTTTCTGGATTGAATCAGCCTCTTAAAATACTGAAACTCCGTATAAAATCTGCGATCATGACAGACCACAATAAAAGCCTTCATCTCATCACAAAGTGACTGAATCAACAAGGCTTCCCCAACATTCATTCCTACAGGCTTTTCCAAAAGAATTCCCAAAATAGTGGGATACAAACTCTGATATTTGGCCAGGGTTTTTATCACTTCAAGGTGTGAAGAAGAAGAGACAGCTACAGATACCACCGAGGGTCTGGTTGATATCAGAAATTCCAGCAGGTTTTGGGATGCGATCTGGCTCTTTGGGTAATTTTTTAAAAATTCCTCAGCCGAATCAGGATCCTGATCATAACCACCAACCAGTTCAAAATCAGGATGAGCTTCAAATGAACCTGCATGGGTACAGGGAGAGGCACGAAACCTGTCTCCTTCCAGAGAAAACCCAATCCGGCCCAGACCAATAACTACGGACCTATACAAGGGAATACCCAATCCCGGCTTCCAGATCATCCAAAAAAAATACTTCTGCATCCAGCTTAAGCATTTTTAATCCATCACGAATTTGTGGTTCATAATTCATGCCAAGTCCTAATGCCCATTGCAAAAGATAGGTGGCAAAGTCTGCTCCTGAGGCAATTGTTAAGGGAATTCCACCTGAGAATCGGGGATTAACCTCAAGAAAATAAAACTCATTCTCAAACTCAATACACTGAACATTCCATGGACCAGCAAGATTAAAATCTGGCGCAACATTTTTGATAAGGTCAATCAGTTTGGTATTCTGAACTACAACTCCCACATCGGACACCCCGGAACGGACTTTTTTTCTTAGTCTTGAAACCAGGGCAACAGGCTTTTTGGCATCATCACAAAAGACATCAACCGTATACTCTGGGCCTGCCATAAATTTTTGTAAAAATGGGTGTTTCATCCTGGGAAGATTGGCTATCAAATCCTGATTGGAGTTTAAAAGGTACTGATTGACGGATCCGAATCCAAAATCTTCTTTGAGGATCAGGGGGTAGTCAGAAACATCTTTTAAATCATCAAACACCTTAGGTACCTTAAGCCCTAATTTCTCAAATGCCGCGCTTCCAAGACTTTTTTGTAACCACGGTCTGTATTGAGCTGGATGGGAACATAATAGTCTGGCGGGAATTTCATCTGCGCGCTGCGACAGGTACAGAAGATCCAGATCATTACCTGGCAGAATATGGGTTATCTCATACTTTTGTATCAGGCAAAGAATTGCCAAATGGTGTTCATCACTAAAGGTTCTGGGAACTATTTCAAAAGCATCACAAAAAAACAGGGAAGGTGTATCCAATTCAATTTCTGTGCCTACTAAAAACAGAGATACATCCAGATTTTTTGCAGCACGACGCAGGTGGCGAATCAGACTTACTCTGCGCCCTGTACTTAAAACAAGGATTCGCATTTTCATACCTTTGGTCTTGGATGATCCTCTGGCTGAAATGGAATATCACAGACGGCACAAAGCCCATGGCAGGACTTAAAACCATGATTTTTTTTCAGGTTTTCCTTGCGTTTGACTAAATAGGTTCTCAAATCAAGCATGGCCTGTGAATTCCAGGCAGCCATGACACCCTGTTCACTATTGCCCAAGGGATATTTGCCATCATAGTCCACACAACAGGGAACAAAAGTTCCATCCCATAAAACTGCCATCGATCGCCAGGGATAGGAGCATACGGAATAATGATCCTCAAGATTCACATCCTTGAGTGAGTTTAAATATCCAGTCCAGTTTCTCCAGACCTTAACGGCAACTTCATCTGGGTTTAAGGCTTCCATTCTGGCCTTGAATTCAGGAAATGCGTCCCGGGTTTCCTCCATATCAATAATTTCAATCGAAATTCTGGTCTGAGACTGCATGGACTTTTTTATGGCAATAGCCGACTGTATATTTTTGAGTGTGGTTTCGTAATTACCCTTGACCCTCACACTCTCATAGATTTCTTTACTGATTCCTTCAAAGGAGATGGTGAGATAATCCAGTCCTGATTCAAACAACATTCTGGCCTTGTCCTCAAACAGAAAGGAAGCATTGGTATTCAGACGAATCTGAAGACCGTGCTCTTTGCCAAGCTTTAACATCTGTTCCAAGCCCTTATGCATCAAAGACTCACCTAAAAAAAACAGATTGATCTTTTTGACCCCTGATTTGGCCGCATCCTCTATCAGTTTTTCATAAACTTCAAGGGACATAAATCCCTTTTTGCGGGTCTGATCCTTTTGAGGACAGAATACACAGGCTAAATTGCAGTGGTTGGTTGGCTCAATAAAAAGAGTGTAGGGCCCATCTGGCAGATACACTTCCCGGTTATGATACGCTTCTATGTTTCGCATGTTCTAATACCTGCCTTAAGATGGCATAAGCCCCCTGGCCAGCCTCATATTGTGAAAATCGCCTCTGGAATTCTACACGCATTGCATCATGATTTTGCATAAAAATATGCTCTTTTAAACACATTTTGTAAAAGTTGTCCTGAATTCCAAGATTCACAGCCAGACCTTTGTCGCTTAGCTCTTTGATTACTTGGGCCTGTTCTTCATGCTGGGCTATCAGAAGTGGCACAGAACCACATTTAAGAACTTCATAAGCCGTAATACCCCCACTAGCAATCACAAAATCCGAGCCACGAAAATAAGGTCTGAGATCGGTTACTCCTGCCCGAAAATCAAACATTGGATATAAAGACTTCAAAGCAGTCTGTCTATCCAGGGAAAAACCAGGTCCCAAAAATATAAGAAACCGATTTACATCAACGGGGAGTGAAACCAGATATGGCAAAAGAATTTCAGTCAGACCAAAAGGATCTGAGCCTCCAAACGACACGGGAACTTTTCCTGGTTCCAGTACAAGAGGTTTTTCTTCCTCATCATCAAACACAAACCACTTGATTCCGATCCATTCCTGACATTTTCCAATCCTTTGTTCCCGAGCACTGACCCCAAGAAGGGTACTGACAAAATGCAAATCAAACTCTTTGCGCATTTCCCCTAGTTCATCCAGGCCAACAACCAGGCAAAAGGGATCCAATGCATTAAGATACTGCCGGTTAAATCCATGATCGTCCACAATCAGAATCCGGTTGTTCTGGCCCAGATGCTTAAGATCAGAACTTGTCGGAATATATCGATATTCAAATTTTGAATGGGTCAGTTCTGGGTTTCTGAACAAAAATGTTACTTTACCACCTAAAGACTCAAGCTTTTTGGCCAAAATCTCACAGCGGCGCAGATGCCCATATCCAACGGATTCCGAAAAGTCTGTGACAAAAAACCACTCAAAATCAGAAAACTCAGGCTTCAAACAGCCCCTTCTGCTTAACAGACTGATTCATCTCAAACAACTGAGGATTTTTAATATAAAGTTCTCTTAACGAGGGTAGTGTAATAGAAGCCGGCTCTAAATTAAGAGCTTCAGAAACCTGGTTCACCAGCTTAAGATCCAAATCAGAGTCCACGGTCAGTCTGAGATGGGCAATATCCTGATAACCAGCATCCAAGGGTACACGAATTGCTGTACTACCTTCTTCATAAAGGCCAGGGGTGACATGCTCAACCCAGTGGGCAGGCAGAGTCGGGCGGGAAAACATGCGTAAAAATGTGCTGCGACGAAATACCTCAAATCCACAACCTAAAGGCAGTCCCGTGGGGCAGAGGTAATCACCACCCTCATCCTCTAGCCTTTTGATTGCATCCGACAAAAAACACTTCTGGGTCATTGGATTATCCGCTGTGATGCGAATCAACCACTGAGCATCAGATACAAGAGCTGCATGATGAAATCTTGAAATGACCTGGGACTCTGAGCCCCGAAAAAGATTAAACCCCAAACGGTTTACCTCGGAAGCTACAGGATCATCCGATCGGCCCAGAACACCTAAAACCAGAGTCTGATCCGCGTTCAGACCAAAAAGAACCTGTGCCAGAAGAGTACTGCTACCAGCTCTCATCAATACCTTGCCGGGTAACCGGGAAGCCAGATAACGAGCCTGTACCAGAACCAGAACATCATTTCTTGAACTAAAATCTGTTTCCATGGTCTAAGGGTAACTTAAAGTGTTGAGAATCTCCAGTCGCTCTGGAAAAGAAGGGTTTCTTCCGTACCCCGAAAGCAAAAATACCAGTCGCCCTTCCGCGCGTAGGTACACCGTGTCCTCAATTTTGCGTGAAAACAGGCGATCGACCGCTGCGGTGGCTATGCCAAATGGACGCACTGGCATTTGCTTTTCAATGGTATCGGCAAATTCCTCTCTTAAAACAATATGTAATTTTTTTCCGGATAAAAACTCCACTAGAAGTCCGTCTAATGATGGGGATTCAGCAAACTGAAATGGGGTTGGCACAGAAGTTTTGACCCGAATCAACCAGAAAAATTCCTGGCTTTTCCATATGGGAATATCCAGGTTTTTGGAAACCTCCTGGGCGATTCTTTCTGTATAATCACTATTTTTGGATAAAACCATCAGGTACGGTGGAAATAGTACTAACTCACCAAAGGATGTCACAAAAGCAGTGGGCACCTCGGAATCTATCTGGACTTTTACCTCAGCTATTGTACTAAGACAACTCTGCCATGATTCAAACTGTATGAGGGCTGCGCTGATGATTGCACTGGATTCGCGGGAACGGTATTCCGAAGCAATGGCCGAAACAAAACCCGTAAGTTTGGGGAAAGGCAGCATGGCCTGTAGTCTGATGGAATCAAGTAGTATGTCTCGACCAAACAGATAAAGATCCCTGCTTTTACTCAATTCAAAGGGAGAGCGGGTGGAAGCGGACACAGCACTTTCACTAACATCTCCTGGATGCAAAATGGTTAGTGGTTTGTTGGAAATCAGAGTGCGATTGGCGTACCAGAAAAACAGACCGGCTATGGCCAGAATCCCAATGGCGAAGCCAAAAATAATCCGTTTCACTGGACCACCCTGCGTAACCCAAATCTCCCAATTAATGCTGCTTCCAGATTTTGCAGTTCCTTCAATTTCAGGGAAGCCTTTTCTTTTCGGTTTTCCAATGGCAGCTCACGAAGGCCCCACACCTCTTTGAGTTTATCCAAAAAACTTAAAAAGGCCTGTCTGTCCTCTTTGTCTTCAGGTATCCATTCCTCATGATATGGAAATTCCGATGGTTTCAGATTAGGGGTATCCGACATCAGTTCAGCCTCGAGCCTAATCAGAATCGGGGCGATGGATGTATTAATGATGTCTAAAAGTACCTTTTGTTCTTTCTGCCTAATCTGTACCTGATGAAAGACTTTCTGGGCATTTCGGTTCACTTCTTCATGTAGAACAATAAGGCCAATACTTAGAAAGACAAATACCATTCCCTTACGGAATTTTCCGGCCCTGCCCAAAAACAGAAACCCCAGTACAAATCCCGATATCAGACCACCTACATGAGACCAGATATCGATCTGAGGTATTAGAAGTGGCAAAAAACCATTCACGGCCAGGACGGTCCATAACGACTGCAACAGGCGTTTTCCCTGATATTCATGAAAAGGACCATATACGGAGAGGTTGCTCATCAAAAAACTTAAAGAGCAGCCAACCAGACCAAACACCACTCCTGAGGCCCCAATTGAATTTAATGGTTTAGCATAAAAGCTCAAAGAGCATAAGGCACCACAATATCCAGATATCAATAAAACCAGAATCATCTGTAAGGCACTTAAAAATCTCTCAATCAATGCTCCAAGAAAAAACAGGGAGATTGCATTCAAGAGAAAATGAACCATACCGGAATGTAAAAATATGCCCCCGAGCATGAGTGAAAGTTCATTGCTATGCCAGTTGTAGAGATTGATCCCGTAAACTTCCGAGGCATTTGTCCCCAATGTACTTAAATAACCCTGCCAGGCAAAGACTAGAGACAGGATTAAAAAATAACAATTGGTGATAAAAAGTTTCACAGGAGGCCAGGGTTTGCGTACCTTAGCGGACAATGCCGCATCAAGAACTGTACCTACCTGTTCGTCATCCCAGTTCCAGGAAATCTTGTGGATGTCTGCCTTACCCTTTTGATGACGGGTACTGACAGCAGTACTTAGCTCCGTACATTCAAGATGCCAGACCACCAGACTCACAGGTACAGCCCTCTGTCTGAGGTGTTCCTGAATTTTCTGATCGAGCAAGGCAAAATCACAGGACTGCCTTAATCTGGTCAGATAAACCACACCAAGCTGCCATCCATCCGGCCTTGGCTGAAACAAAAACCAGGCAGAACCATTATCCCCCATGTCCACTTTCCGGTATACTTCCAGAGAAGTTCCAAGCAAAATTGAGAGGTTCTGTGCGCTATTCAAGTCAGCTGATATATACATGGGCTATGATTTCCGTCTTTTCCTGCTCCTGGTCTAATCCAACCATACCCAGCAATTTTTCTGCCCTTTACACCCGTCACAAGGTATCACAAATCCTCTTTGATCTTACAAGCCATTTTCAACTCAACTCCCTGATCATCGGGCTTGAAGATCGAACCACCAGTCTTGGTTTTCACAACTGCGACTTTTCCGAATGTATGAAAAATGCCTTACATACCAATAAGTTTGTTTCCATTCCTGCCCATAGTTTTTTGGCCCTGATTCCTGTAGAAACATTCCGTCCGTCTTTGCTGGACAATATAGAGAAAATTAACAAGAAGGTTCAATCAAGTTCACCTAAAACAATTGATTTGGTTGCCAGACAAACATCCCTGCCAGTACTCATTGGAAGCCTGTTGAAAGTATTGGAGATCAAGGCCGGCATATCTGCTAAAGTACAGGGGTCAGTAAGCGTATACCTTAAATCTGCCGATGCTTTGGAGGTATTGGCCTGGCTATTTATGCTGCATAGTCTAGAAATTCGTAACAGTCACGGAGTATTTGTAGTCGCCCCAGACTACTTTACCCCTTAAAGGAATCATGTATGAAACCGCAAAATTCGTTGAGCTCTGAAGTCTCTGTAATCTGGCAGCAGCTTGGATATGGTGAACCCAGACAGTTTGTATGTGGCTTCTGTAGTGCCAATGTTGCCAGCGAACGCGGGTATTTTGCCCAGGATCCGGTCACAGGAGAAATGCTGATGCAGCTTAATATCTGCCATCTATGCTCCAGGCCCACCTTTTTTGATGAAAAAGGTCTGCAACATCCTCCCCCATCTTCAACCCAGCCCATTCAACACATAGTCAACCCTGAGATACGGGCCCTTCTGGATGAGGCAAGGCGTTGTCTTTCCGTTCATGCTCACACAGCTGCCTACTGGTGCTGCAAAAAAATTCTGATTCTTGTTTGCCGGGATAAGGGACAGAATCAGATCCAGAGCACTAGCGAAGCCCTGGATTACCTCAAGGACTCCGGTCATATTCCCCCTGCCTTGATAGAGGCTACAGAAACAATACAGAAGAGCATGCCTCCTGCCTCCGTTTTAAGGGTGCAATCCCATTCAGAATCGCTTGAACTTTACCAGTTTACCGATATTATTCTGCGTCTGGTGTATGAACTGCCTCAAACTATGCGTGAATTGCAGAGTCAATCCAAACGAGACACGGCCAAAGTAACCGTTGGCAGCCATACCAATCAGATTTTAAACAAGCTGCAAAAGGGCTACATCAAATGAAAATTCATCAAAAAATTCTTGTGGGAATGGGGCTTGGAATATTGACAGGTCATTTGTTCGGAGCTCACTCACCATTTGAATTTTTCCAGGGTGAATTAGGTCAGCGGCTGATGTTAAATCTCAACATTGTGGGTGAGATCTTTCTGAAGCTTTTAAAAATGGTGGTTGTACCTCTCATATTTTTTTCCATGGTTTTAGGAATTGCTTCCATGGATAGTGTCGCCTCCATTGGCAGGGCCGGAAGCAGAATCCTTCTGTATTTTCTAGGCACAACAGCCCTTGCGATAACCATTGGACTTAGTCTATCCCTGATGATTGAGCCCGGAAGTTATCTGCATGAAACCAAAAGACTGGAGTTGATGGCTGAAAATAATGAGGCCATAAAAAAGATGGAGTCGCTCTCAGAGAGCTCCCAGTCCGGGATGGTGGAACTGATTCGTAAAAACCTTCTGGATATGATTCCGGCAAATCCCATTGAGTCCATGGCCAAAACCCAGATATTGCAGATTATAGTGTTTGCCCTGTTTTTTGGAATTGGAATCACCGGTCTTGAGGAAAAGAAAAAAAAGACTCTTCTGGAGACATGTCATGGGATCAACGACATCATGATTTATCTGGTTGAAAAGATTATTCTTCTGGCTCCCTATGGAGTATTTACACTAATGGCAGAGGCAATATCCAAGCAGGGTCTGGGTATATTAAATGCACTGGCTGCCTATTTTGTAACCGTGATTTTTGGTCTTATGCTTCAGCTGGTATTTTATTTGACTGTGGTGCGCTTTGCTGGTGGATTATCCCCTTTGTACTTTTTAAGGCAGATGCGCGAGGCCCTGATTCTGGCATTTTCAACCTCATCATCCTCAGCTACCCTGCCTGTAACTATGAGGCTGGCTGAAAAGGGACTTGGTATCCCCCCTAAAACCACTTCTTTTGTGCTCCCTCTGGGTGCCACCATCAATATGGATGGAACGGCACTGTATCAGGGAGTTGCCGTGGTCTTTATCTGTCAGGTCTACGGACATGCTCTAGGCCCTATTGAACTTTTAACCATTGTTTTAATGGCCACCATGGCCTCCATTGGAGCAGCCGGTATACCGGGGGCAGGGATTCTAACCCTGGTCATGGTCCTGGATTCAGTGGCACCAGTCCTGGTGGCAGGCATAGCCCTGATTTTGGGAGTGGATCGAATTCTTGATATGTGCCGCACCACCATCAATGTCTGTGGTGATTGTGCAGCCTGTATAGTGATGAATCTTTTTAACACTGAATCATCAGAACCAAAGCCCTGATGATTCAGGTTAAACCATAAACTTAATAGACCATGGACAGGCCAGCAGGGCCTGCATAGCGTTTGCGGCTCTGGGATAGAGCCTGCTTCACGGTCTCACCAATCATGGCTGGTGTTTCAGCCACAAATAAACCACATTCCCGCATTACCTTCATCTTGGCGTGAGCAGTTTCATCCCCTCCAGAAATAATGGCCCCGGCATGGCCCATTCTTCGTCCAGGAGGAGCAGTCTGACCGGCAATAAAACCAATCACAGGCTTACTCATGTTATCACGAATCCAGGCCGCTGCTTCGGGTTCCAGGGAACCACCAATTTCACCTATCATCACAACAGCATCTGTGTCACGATCGGCTTCAAACAAAGCCAGAAGATCAATAAACTGAGTGCCAATAATTGGATCTCCACCAATACCTACACAGGTAGACTGGCCTATGCCTAATTCTGTAAGCTGATTCACTGCCTCGTAGGTCAAAGTACCTGATTTGGAAATGAGACCAACCCGTCCTGGCATATGAATAAATCCAGGCATAATTCCAATTTTTGCCTGGCCCGGTGTAATAATTCCAGGACAGTTTGGACCAATCAGACGAGACTTGGAAGACTTCAGAGCACTGTAAACCTTAACCATATCATTCACAGGAATTCCTTCTGTGATACATACAATCAGTTCAATGGATGCCTCAATGGACTCAAGGATTGCATCAGCCGCAAAAGCGGGAGGAACAAAAATCAGGCTTACATTACAGGCTGTTGCCATACGGGCTTCATAAACTGTATCAAAAACCGGAAGGCCTTCAAACTCCTGTCCGCCTTTACCTGGAGTGACCCCTCCAACTACATTGGTACCGTACTCACGGCACTGGGATGCATGAAAGCCCCCTTCTTTACCGGTAATACCCTGAACAATTACCCTGGAATGATTTCCTACTAAAATACTCATGCCCTACCCCCTCAATTCCTGATGGCCTTGACCACTTTTTCTGCAGCATCCTTGATCCCGGTCGCTGTAATAATACTGATACCAGAATCATTTAACATGCGGCGCGCTTCTTCAGCATTGGTACCAGAGAGCCGCACAACCAGAGGTACTTTTAAAGGTACAATTTTCATGGCATCCAAAACACCCTGGGCTACCCTGTCACAACGCACAATACCACCGAAGATATTAATCAGAATGGCTTTTACATTGGGGTCCTTGGTAATGATAGAAAATGCATTGGCAACAGTGGCCGCACTGGCACCGCCCCCTACATCCAAAAAGTTGGCAGGTTCTCCCCCACAATATTTAATGATGTCCATGGTTCCCATTGCCAAACCAGCTCCATTCACCATACAGCCCACATTTCCATCCAGTTTGATATAGTTCAAACCAAATTTCTGGGCTTCCAGTTCAAGTGGATCTTCCTCATGTTCATCCCTTAAAGCAGCAGCCTCAGGATGCCGGTACAGTGAGTTGTCATCCAGGGTCAATTTACAGTCAAGGGCGAACAGTTCGCCTTCTTTGGTTGTAACAAGAGGGTTGATTTCCACCAGGGAACAATCCATCTCCATATAAGCCTGATAAAGAGAACGGCAGAAGTCATGAAACTTCTGAACCATGGCCTTATCGGTAAACCCCAAAGCCTTGGTCATTTTACGAAGACTAGCACCAGTGATTCCATTGGCAACATCAATACGGGTTTTCACAATTTTTTCTGGATGGGCTTCAGCTACTTCTTCAATGTCCATCCCACCTTCGGTAGAACAGATAGCAGTTACCTTGCCAGCAGTTCGATCCAGTGTCATGGCCAGATAATATTCCTTGGTTATATTCATACCCTGTTCAATAAGGATTTTGCGAACTTTCTGTCCTGAAGGGCCTGTCTGATGAGTAATGAGCTGCATTCCTAAAATATCAGCAGCATATTTTTCAGCCTGCTGCAGATTTTTTGCGACCTTGACTCCTCCGCCTTTGCCCCTGCCACCTGCATGAATCTGTGCTTTCACCACACAAACCTCAGTAGGCAGTTTCTTGTGAATTTTTTTAACATCCGAAAGCTTGTCTGTCACAAAGCCGACAGGCACACTCACCCCATACCTTTTCAGGATTTCCTTGGCCTGAAACTCATGAATCTTCATCTGTACCTCTTTTAAATCTATATGGTTTATAGTAACTGACTTCTCAGAATCTGCGCTGTCAAATCAGCTGGAAACCGTTGAAGATATTCCTTAAGAATCAAATCCTTAGAGCTCTCATCCCCAAGTTCCATATACATCTGAACCAGTGCCCTCACCGTGATGGGAGTATAGAAGGAATCTGGGAATTTCTCAAACATTTCCCGGCCCATTACAGCCCATTTTTGCATATGCTCCTTTAAGGACGGTTCCATAAAGGACTTACGAATTCTTAAGGACTGTGCCGAAAGTCTCAACCACAGAATCCTTTCCTCGAAGACAAAATCAAGCTCGGAACTAAGATCGGAACCAGACAGATCCAGTATCCCCTGCTCCAGCTCCTCCAGATCTCCAGACAGCCACAAAAAATGAAGCTGTACCAGTTTTACAAGTGTTTTGTCATCCAGATAGTCTCTCATTGGCAGAAGCAGCATATTAAAGGGTTGCAGTTCAACAAACCAGGGTGAGCTCATGCGATTTTCCATAAATTTACGCATCTTCAGAAGTGCATCGCCTAAGGCCAGAGTCCGAAGGCTCAAAACTATATCCAGATAAGCAAAATCTTCATCGCTCAAAACAGGTTTTAACTGGTCCAGCCTTTGCCTGGCCTCACTTGTCTGCCCTGCCAGAATCATATGTTTTAGAGCATGCACCAGGGATTGACTGTCGGAATAAGCATTTTCCTGAGATTCAAACATCTCCTTTTTGTAGGTACGAAACAGCCGAATCGCTTCCCTGGAAGTTCCTGGTATATGATTTAAGGCATCAAGCCACATCAGGTTCAATTTAGGATTCTGATTTCTTATGGGTTCTGTCAATCCGCTAATCAGCCTGTCTACTAAAAAATAGTCTTTTTGTCTGTGAGCAATCTCGATCCGGATCTTAAGAAATTCGGAAGAATCCCTGTAAGGTACATACTCTGAGAGTATCTTACTGGCTACTACCAGATTACGATCTAATCCCTCCTTAATTGCCGGTAAAACAATAGATGCCTCCAGGTTAAAATCAAGGGACGACAAACTGAACTGGGGATTTTTATGCAGTACTGACATAACCATTCTGACTGCCCTTATCTGAGAATCGCTATAGGCTTTTTTCAGAAACTGGGTCAGACTGGCTGCCGGCACATAATCAAGAATCCTTTCTCCCAGTAAAAATCCGTCTTCCTGTCCAAATCGACGAAATAGTTCCGTATAAAAGTTTTCTTCCTTGCCACGGCTTCCAAAAAGATGCAGGAGGACATCAGAAAGGATCAGGGGGGAACGAATTTTCTGTCTATATGCAGTCACAAATTCTACAAGCCGTTCCTCTCTTTGATAATCCAGAAACACCTGGGCAACCTCACGGGCTACTGAAATGGAATTGGCATTAATCTGCAAAACTTGAATCAGAAGTGACTCGGCCTCTGTCTGCCGACCCTGAGAAAACCACAGTGATGCCAGATCCCGGGCAGTGACAATATCATGGGGCCTTAACTCCACCCTGCGAAGATAAGCCTTCTCAATCCATTCTGGTTTGTTTTCCTTATGTCCCATAAACAAAATCAAATCAGTGACTGCCTCCCCACTGGCATTTATGATGCCAAAAAACAATTCCCGTGCCCTGGGTTTATCAACCTTCTCATAAAGCAGGCGAATCAGAGTCACCCTGACATCCATTGGGTAGGAATTAAATGTCTTTTCTTCAATATTTGATACAATCCACTCAGTGAGACTTCCCAATGCCTCATGGCTGATAGAGAGAAGATTCACGATCTGCGAATCCAAAACAACTGGTGCATTTTTTAATACTTCTCTGTGCGCCCCTTCCTTGGATAAGGCAGTTAGGTAAGCTAAAAGCCAGGGACCCTCAGGATTTTTTGGAGGGGGAAAATTCATGTCAAGCAGCTGTTTCAAAACTGAAGACGAAAAAGAACGGGATTTAACATACTCAAGCAGGGCCAAAGACAAACCTGGTTCCTGAGCCAAAGAGGATTGGGAACGGGCAATGTCCATCCAGCGCAACCCCTCTTCCTCCCTGCCCATACAAAATAAAACCGCACCCTTGTAAAGATCGGAACGGGGAGAACTCTCACCCTCCCTGCTCAAAACCAGATAGGCCTGGGAGCAGTTACCAGCTTTGATCAATGCATCCACCAGAAACGAATTCTGAAAACCTTCACAAATCGCCACCAGAAGAAACAGCAGGCTTAAAGGTTTAATCATGAACCAAGCCTGTCATCCTCAGGAATAAAAACCTGATACCATGTTGGTTCGCCCAAAAGTTCATCAACTTCCTTCTGAACCGCCTGTCTCTCCTGACTTTCCACCCATCGTTCCCAATCGGAAAGACTAGCCCAGTTACTGATCACCAACTGCTGCTCAGAATCATCGGCATTGCGCAGGGTCTCACCTCCCAGATATCCCGGACTACGGCGAGCCAGATATCGAAGCTGAGCCAGAAGCGGTGCCAGTTCTGCCTCGAGCCCCTTGGCCACCCTGCGTTGAATCATAATTCTTGCGGTCATATCATCCCCTGTGTGTCGTCACTTGTGGTAATGCTACAACGGTCTTCCTCTCATTGCAATGAACCTGAGTACTCGGTATAATCTGCCCCGAATTCTTGGAAAGGAAGGCCAATCATGAGCACACGCACCCCCATCACAGTTGCCTACGGAGACGGAATCGGTCCAGAGATTATGGAAGCGACCCTCAGAATTTTGAACGCTGCCGGAGCCCAGCTTGACATTGAAACCATTGAAATTGGAGAGAAGGTCTACTTGCGCGGGATCAAGGACGGGATTGAACCGAAGGCCTGGGATTCGCTTTTGCGCACCAGGGTGTTCTTGAAGGCACCAATTACTACTCCTCAGGGTGGGGGTTATAAAAGCCTCAATGTTACTACAAGAAAAGCCTTAGGACTTTATGCCAATGTCAGGCCATGTATCTCCTATGCACCTTACATTGCTACGGCCCATCCCAAAATGGATGTAGTTATTGTACGGGAGAATGAGGAAGATTTATATGCCGGTATTGAGCACAGGCAGACCCAGGAAGTGTATCAGTGTTTAAAACTCATCACCAGGCCCGGATGCGAAAGAATCATTCGATACGCCTTTGAATATGCCCGTGAAAACAATCGAAAACGGGTCAGTCTTTTTGTCAAAGATAATATTATGAAAATGACTGACGGGATTATGCACAAGGTGTTTGATGAAATTGCCAGACAGTATCCCGATATTGAAAATGATCACTATATTATTGATATCGGGGCTGCCCGGTTAGCCGACACCCCGGAAATGTTTGATGTGATTGTCACCTTAAATCTTTACGGTGACATCATTTCAGATATTGCAGCCCAAATCGCGGGTTCCGTCGGCCTTGCGGGAACATCAAATATTGGTAATAGCTGCTCTATGTTTGAAGCCATTCACGGTTCGGCACCAACCATCGCCGGACAGGATATTGCCAACCCATCGGGTTTGATTCTGGCATCAGTCATGATGCTTGTGCATATCGGACAGCACGACATTGCCTCTTTGGTTCATAATGCCTGGCTTAAAACAATTGAAGATGGAGTTCATACAGCCGACATCAAGGACACCCATAACTTTGGCAAAAAGGTGGGAACCCATGAGTTTGCCAATTCTGTAATTGATAGATTGGGGCAAAAACCTCTGGTCTTTGCAGAAATGAATTACAAGCCTGCTGAAGCCCCTGCCTCATCTTATGTTCCAGTGGCCAGCATCCAGGTTGAGCAGTTCAAGGAACTGATGGGGGTAGATGTATTTATTGATTTGGCAAAGGTTCGTCCACAGTCATTAGGTGATTCTCTTAAAGAACTAGAGTCTAAGGATTTACCCTTAACTTTCATTTCCAACCGTGGCATCAAGGTGTATCCCGGTGGTTTAGCTGAAACCGTCTGTTCCGATCACTGGAGGGTCCGTTTTTTAAGTCCTGATAAATCGGTTTCACATCATGAGATTCTAAAACTTCTTCAAAGAATTGTAGACTCTGGCTACGATGTGATTAAGACAGAAAATCTCTATCACTTTGACGGGCAGCCAGGATTCTCTGGATCCCATTAAGGCAGTATGTCAAAAATCTGGTTTGTGTTTTTTGTTTTGGTCTCACCTTGTTATTCTCTGCCAGAACTGGAACTTCCCAGATTGTGGAACCGTCCTGAAACCTGGCTTGGGCTTGGATTTTTCCTAAGTCCAAGCCAGGATTTTAAGTATCAGAACTGCCATCTGGAAGCTCAGCACACTTTTTCACTTTCAGAAAGCCCAAATCAGCTATTAATTGTTCATGAAGTTAAAAACCAGACTCTGATACTAAAACAGGAAAATCAGAGAATGGTCTACTGCCGCCCCGATTCATCCGGTATGTTTCCCGAACTTGTGTTTTACAAGGATCTATTGGATGCCAAGTCCCACCTCATGAACAAAACAGTGTTTTCCAGGTCGGGAGAAGCTCTTATTAAAAACAAATCCGGGGTCTTGGTACCCCAGAAAATTGATCGTTTCAAAGAATTTCTAATCCGTGATATCAACCTTCATCCCGCATCTTCGGTCTATAGTCTCATAGCTGAGCTTTTTGGTACGGACCGACAGATTGTTTTTATTCCATTTTCTGTCTCAGGAGTCAATCAAAGCACTCCGGTTGCTAGCATAACAAACCATCTGCTTTTGCAGTCTCCTATTGAAAAATATTCCCTTGTGGCGGAAGACTGGAATAATTTACGCTCAGGCCAGGTAAGGGAAGGGTACTCCATTGAACTTGTGGAACTGATCCGGGGCAAGCCCATGCGCAGAGTGGAAAATTCAGAGCACACAACACTAATCTATCAGAATAAGGCCAGCCTTTTACACCATGTATTTTTTAAGGGAAGACTTCTGACTGTTCGCGAAGAAGTAAGTGACGAGTTATGAATCATTCCAGACAGTTTCCCGTTAAGGAATTCTGTGACCGAGTCCTTAAGGATTTACAGTCCAAAGGATCCCTGGATCCTAAAGCAATCCATCAACTCAAGTTTCTCAACCAGCTGAACAGACACTGGAGAGCAATCTGTGGGCCTCTGTTATTTCCACATTTGAAACCCAGAGGCATTCGAGGACATACCCTGGTTCTGGAAGCCACACACAATCTCTGGGCAGAACAGGCCCGCTGCTACCAGGAGGAGCTGCTTAAACGGCTCAAGGAGCATATCCCCTGGCTGATTGTATCTCAAATCCGTTTTGAAGCAGGAGCAAATCAGCCAGTAAATGCCAGCGGCAACCCTAAACCAACCCCAAGGCCACAGTGTCAGGATTCCTTCCATCCTGTCCGTGATGCTAACAACAAGCTCTCAAAAATTCTGGAATTGCTTCAGTCACCTTGAAGCTAAAATGTCTTTCTGATATCATCCGCCGGTTTGATGAGAGGAGAAATATTGTGGAACTAAACATTACAAATGCCAGCTACCTTACCTTGGGAGCTGGGGTTGTTGGTGTGATTTATGCCAACATGCTTACCAACAAGATAAAGTCCAATTCAGAGGGTACTGACCGTATGGTGGAGATCGCCGGGTTTATCCGTGAGGGTGCCAGGGCCTTTATTTCCGCTGAGTATGGAGTACTTTATTATTTTGTGGCCATTGTTGCCATACTCCTGGGATTTATGGTCAATCCCGGAACAGCAGTTGCCTTCCTTTTAGGGGCAGCATGCTCCATGTTTGCCGGAAAAATGGGTATGGAAACTGCCACAGCATCCAATGCCCGCACAGCCAATGCTGCCCGTGAAAAGGGTCTGACCAGTGCATTGGATATCGCCTTTAGTGGTGGGGCCGTAATGGGGTTATGGGTATGTGGTCTGGGCCTGATTGGTTATTCCCTTCTGATGATTGTTTTACCTCAACTAACCTTTATTCAGACAGCAGTTGGTGAAGGAAAAGATCTTCAGGATTATGTTCTGCATTGTTTGTCAGGTTTTGGACTCGGTGCATCCTCTATTGCCCTCTTTGCCCGTGTAGGTGGTGGAATTTTCACCAAGGCCGCTGATGTTGGGGCCGATCTGGTAGGTAAGGTTGAAGCTGGTATCCCTGAAGATGACCCCAGAAACCCTGCCGTGATTGCTGACAATGTGGGTGACAATGTGGGTGATGTGGCCGGAATGGGTGCGGATTTGTTTGAATCCTATGTTGGCTCCATGGTTGCTGCCTGTGCTATCGGATATGCCATGTTAGGTGTTCAAGGTGTGATTCTACCTCTGGTTATTGTGGCCATTGGTATAATTTCTTCGATTGTTGGAATGCAGTTTGTAAAAACCAATGACGAGAACAAAATTCATTCCGCTTTAACATTTGGTGTAATCGTGGCTTCAGTCCTTTGTATCGGTGGAATGCTTTGGGCCTGCAAGAGCCTGATTATAGTCGATATGAATGTTCAATTTTTTAAGGATGGTTATACAGGGCTTGGAATATTTTTTGCGGTGCTTTCCGGACTGGTCGCAGGATTTCTAATCGGTCAGATTACGGAGCATTATACTGGTGCTGACAAACCACCTGTGGCTGCTATTGCCAAATCAGCCCTTACTGGCCCAGCCACTGTAATCATTGAAGGTATGGCTATTGGAATGCGCTCCACAGTCCTGCCGATGATCATGATCTGTCTGGCAATTTTTGTGGCCTTTCATTTTGCAGGAATGTATGGAATTGCCATGGCGGCTATTGGAATGTTATCGACTGTGGCAATCACCGTGGCCATTGATGCCTATGGTCCGATTGCTGACAATGCCGGGGGAATTGCTGAAATGGCAGAACTTCCTAAAGGTGTTCGGGTAATTACGGATAAACTGGATGCTGTGGGTAACACAACCGCAGCTATCGGTAAAGGATTTGCAATCGGCTCAGCTGCCTTGACAGCTTTAGCCTTGTTCTCTGCCTTTACCAAGGAGACTGGTTTGATGAACACTGGAATCAATCTGACCAGTCCTCATGTGGTGATTGGATTGTTTCTAGGTGGAATTCTTCCCTATCTGTTTTCTGCTATGACAATGCAGGCCGTGGGACGGGCTGCTATGGCCATGATTGATGAGGTTCGCAGGCAGTTTCGCGAAGATAAGGGAATTATGGCCGGAACTTCCAAACCCGATTACAGAAACTGTGTGGCCATTTCCACAAATGCAGCCATTGCCGAGATGATTGTACCTGGGGTAATTGCCATTGTTGTTCCCCTTCTGGTAGGCAAGTTTATGGGAGCACAGGCCTTAGGCGGTCTTCTGGCTGGAAGTCTGGTTTCTGGTGTCTGTTTGGCCATTATGATGGCAAATGCTGGTGGAGCCTGGGACAATGCAAAAAAATACATTGAGGCCGGGGAATTAAAAGATGGTAATGGAACGGTTCATGGTAAGGGCTCTGAACCACATAAAGCGGCAGTTGTAGGTGATACCGTTGGTGATCCTTTCAAAGATACTTCCGGACCATCCATTAACATTTTTATCAAACTGGTTTCTATCGTTTCACTGGTCTGCGCACCAATGTTCTAAGATAGAATAAATTACAGTCCAAAGGGCGTTGCGAACTTCGTAACGCCCTTTTTTAATTGCAACAAAACCCCAGAATCTACCGTATTAAACTTCCTATGATAATCAAAATAATTCTTTCTTTTCTGCTTCCCAATCTTTTGTTTTCTTCTGATATTCCCTTTGGCCATCCTCATGGCCCTTCCATACAAGGGGTGGATAATGTCATGAATACAATTCTTTCAGATGACTACAATCTGGAAATATTGATGAGTTTTGCCAATCACAAAAAAGGAGCAGCAGGCCACCTTGCCCTTTCTGTGCGCAAGCCTCAAAGCCATATCGAAACTGTCTATTCAGCCAATTTTTATGCGGACAGACAGGCAGAGCATGACCAGGGATATTATACAGAGGAACTCATAATGGCTATTCCAAAAAAGGAATATCTATATGGGGTTCAATCCAGTGTTTCTAAACATGCAAAATTTGGCCTTGATTTTGGCGAACTTTTTAAACGCTCTGTGATTGGGATTCGGGTATATGGTTTAAATGACGCTCAAATAACAGGCATTGAAGAATTTTACCAAAGAATCAATCAGGATTATAAAAATCGTGCCAGCAATACGGAATACCAGCGGGGTGAGGTTGTATACGACTACATGAATCTTAACTGTGCCAAGTCCGTGGCCCAGGCCTTAAAATATGGTGCAGGCCTTCATGAAATTGCAGTGCGTGGCAATCATATTTTAGGCAACATGCCTTATGCAAAGGCTCTGTTTGCTCATACCCCTACAGAAACCACCATGCAGATTTTAAAGGTATTACATAAATTTGGGGCCCATTTTGATGTAATTCTTTACAAAAGAAGTGAAGATTCGACCTATCAGAATGATGATCCACCTATGGCCTTCAAGGAGTTAGCCAACCGCTTTCCCTCAGTCAAATCCCTGGACTTTTTTAATGGGTCCACTGCCTACGAAGACTATGACAACCTTTTGGCCATGAACCTTTTTTTCCAAATGGGTAAATACAGTTTTGAAATTCCTAAAGGTTCACAAAGGGTGGTGCTGGAAAAACAAAAATCTCCCATTCCTTATGATGTGGCCATGGATATAGCTAAAGAGGCAGCATCAGAGGACTCAAAAAATGCCCTACGGCGCATGGTTCGTCTTCTTGGATTAAAACTCACAGCCGACAACGATAACTCCGATTTGTATGATCCTGCGGTTGCAAACAATCGGGCTGAGTTATTTGAGCTTCTGTATTCAGAGACTTTGTAAGATTTTTAAAAGCTCGTCTCTGGAAATTTTTCCATGTTGATCCAGATCTTTTCTATGGATTCCATTTTTATCGTAAAAGGCAAAAAATGGCATGGAAGCACTTTGATAAACCTGGTTCTTGACTCTGGAAGCCTCTGAATCAGCTTCTGTGCAATCCAGAATACCCACAGCAAATCGTGCCAGTTCTGCCTGAATTTTGGGATCTGGCAAAATATTTTCCTTGATTTGCCGGCAGGGAATACACCACTTTGCCGTGAAATAAAGCATAACTGGAGCACCACGGTTTTTACCTGCCTTTAAAGCATCTTTTTGGCTATCAAAAATTTCCTGTACCTTAGCAGGGGCTGAAATTTCAGCATTGCTTGACGCATTAACGAGCCTATGGGGAAATCTCAGTTCGATCATGCCAGATACTCCATAAAGAATCATCAAAAGACCAAAAGCCTGGCGAATACGAAACACAAAAGGATCGGCGGGGGTTAAACGAAACAGACCACCAATGAGTACCCCACCTGTAAAAAACCATAAGGAGTATCCAAACTGAATCTGAGCCTCGCTTAAAAATACTGTTTGAAAATGAAAGGCAACCAGCAACAAAACAAAGCCCATGCCCTGCTTTAAAGAAACCATCCAGCCACCAGACCTTGGCAGAATATTCTGGGAAAATAAAGCCAGAACCAGAAACAGAACTCCCATTCCAAGACCAAATGATGCCATCATCAAAAATCCAAACAAAAGGCTTTCCGGGTGTTTCACAAGATAAAGAATTATGGCTCCGGCAAAAGGCCCTACACATGGTGCAGCCACAAAACCCATGGCACAACCCATAAAAAACAGTGTACCTGGACTAGTACCCTCCACAGAGTTTAGTTTCTGTTTTAAAGACTGGGGTAGATCAATCTCAAACAGGCCAAACATACTTAAGGCAAAAAGAAGCATTAATGAACTAAGAAATACGGCCACAACCGGATTAGCCAGCCAGGAGCCAAGATCTTTGCCTGTCTTGGCAGCCACAACCCCTAACAGGGCGTACACCAGAACAATTCCTAGAACATAAATCAGAGCACGAAAGAACCTTATGCCTTTACTGCTCCCTGTCTCCCCGGAAAACAGGGAGACGGTAATGGGAATCATAGGATAAACACAGGGAGTCAGTGAGGCTAAAAGGCCCCACAAAAATGCCTGAATCAAAGCAATCCACCAGTCCTTGGCTATGGGACTATGTTCCTGGTTTACAGATTCCGGCTCGCTAAAAAATGCCGTAAATTCCTGGGAAACTTCCCTGGTTTTTGTACTTCCTGTTGTATGGGTAATCACAATTTCTTCGGTTTTGAGAATTCCACAGGAGGTTAATGTACAGGGTTGCCATTGAGCCTCAAGAACCAGTCGGCCTTCTCCGGTAACTGATTTTGCACTCATGCCCATCATGGCACCATCTTCTAAAAAGTAGGAGGTGTAGTTATTGCCCTCTCCTAAAGATATTTTATGGGTAACAGAGGGGCTTTGCCTTAAAGAAAGTAGTTCCCAGTCTGAGGAATTAACAATTTTAAGACTAGTTGGTGTGCCTATGGTTTCTTTATCCCCATAGATATGCCATCCAGATTCCATCTTGAACTTGACAAGTACCCAAATCTCGGTGCCAGTGCTTATACCTTCATGCGATGAGGACACATCATAAGTCACAGGACCTGATGAAACAGCCTGGGGCTTTTTAAAGGATGAAAGTTTTAACCCGAGTTTAGGGGACGCTTCACAAAACAAATTGCCCAAACAGATAAGCATTAACAAAAGTAGGCGCGTCAAAATCATATTTCCTCAATTTTTACGGCAATATAGGTAATATCATCACTTGGGTCTACCCCGTCACGATATTCAAACATATCCTGTTCCAGGATTGTCTTGAGTTCACCGGGACTACAGTTCTTATAATTTTCAAGCAAAAGGCGTTCCAGTCTTTCCATCCCATATAATTCCAGTGCGGGATTTTCCAGTTCAGTAACTCCATCTGTGTATAAAAACAGCCAGTCCCCGGGACTAAGAGTTATTTCTTTGGTCTCATAAAATCCGGGAGAAAACATGCCAAGGGGCAATCCTTTGGCATTTAAGTATTCAATTTTCTGCTCCTGACTGCGGATTACAAACATCTTGTTATGTCCGGCAGATGCATAGCTGAAGGTTCTAGTTTTAAGATTTAAAATCCCAAAAAACAATGTGGCAAACAGAGTATTGGATTTACCCTCACATAAAAGATCGTTTAAGCGAACCATAAGTTCCCCAGGAGACTCAATCCTAGAGGAAAGACTCTGTAAAAAGGCCTTGCAGGTAGCACCAAACAGGGAAGCACCTACCCCTTTCCCGGACACATCCGATATAACAAATCCTATTTCATCAGGATTTGTATACTCCACAAAATCAAAAAAATCTCCACCCAGAAACTTGGCTGCCCCAAAAGCAAAATCCATACTCAGTCCAGGAAGAACCAAGGGTTCCTGAGGCAAAATTCCAAGCTGAATATCCCGTCCTTCCACACTATCTTTTTTGAGTTTATCCAGCCACACCTTGGCCACTACACTTACAGTCTGGGAGGTAAAACTTAAAAGAAATTTTTCCTGCTCCTGGCTGAATTGAGGCACGGCCGGACTACCTAAAATTAAAAATCCTTCCACATTATCCTGATGGATGCCGTGAAACAGAATTCCGTTCTCAAATAAAAGCTGGGCCTGGGCATTTTTTAAAGCCAGAGGTTTTAACCTGCTTACCAAATCCTCTTTGGATTCCACCCATTGACCACCAGTTTTAAGGGAAGAACCAATAAATTTTTCTTTTGATGTCTGCTCATAAAAACCTAACCAGACAAAACCGGCACCAAAAATCTGTATCAGGCGATCCGATGCATAATCAAGAAGCTCGGATAAATCTTTACCATCAAGCATCATTTCGTTGATTTGATTTACTGAGCCAAGTTCCATGACTCTGGTATCAATATTTTGAACCATGGCATCAAAGTCTCTGGCCATCTGGGCAATTTCGTTGTTATCCCTTAAATGTAAAGGTTTAATGGATTCATGGGCTGCATAGGCACTCACGGAAACTGTAAGTTCATTAACAGGATGTACAATCCTTAAAGAAAGCCTGCGAATCAAAAATGCCGTTATGCCAATGGTCAGAAGGATCACGATTAGAATAAGAATCTCAACGGTGCGGATTTCTGAATAAGCCAGATCCCTGGGCAGAGATAAAAACAAAAGGTGGTCAGAAAAATCTGGGGATCGCACAGCAAGGCCTAACATCACCTGCCCAGAAGAAACAAACTCATAATCCACCGATCCAAAGCGTTTCTCTTTTAACATCTGTCTTAATTCCAAAACCGTGGCATCGGGTAACTGATTCGCACCGTTTCCATGAATAGTCCTGATTTTTTCTTCCGGAAACCTGGAGTCATCAAGAATTGCCTCGGGTACAGGCACAACCATCAATTCAGTATGTAGCTGCCATAATAGGGAACGGTCCTTCAAGGTCGGTGAATCCTCTCTAAGGCCAATCAGGTATGCTCCAAGACTCAGATAGTCCCTGATGACATCCATAAATGAGCGAGACTGGTTCAGAGCCTGTCTTGCTTCCTTCTTATCCCTTAGATCCCATAAAGACTGATAGGCCTGAAGTATCACAGGATCCGCATTGCGTAAGTCTAAAAATTCATTGTGAAAGTGGTTTGCCCCTTCACTGGCAACTAGCTCCATGGCCTTGAAATAGTGCAGTTTTAATTCACTGAGCCTAAGAATTGCAAAAAACAAACCGGCAGGCATTGGAGAAATTCCTGCAAAAAACTCCTCCGGCTCAAAATTATGGGGTGAATACCAGTAATGAAACAAAAATGCCCCTGTGTTTGTATTCCATAACATCCATCTTTTTACACGAAGGGTCAGTTCTATACCCAGATATCCTATAAATTCCTCATCCCAATTTGATATTCCCAGATCCTGTAACAGATAATAATTGCGAATCTTGCCTACAGTTGAGTTTACTGAGGACCACTCCAAATCATCCTTGAGGTTGGTGATTTCTTGGCCGGAAAGAAGATACCTTGGTCTGAGATTTTCAAAGGGCTCAAGACTTAGTCTACTGTCAGAACTCTGCACAGCCCTCTTTACTCTCACCAGACTATAATAACTGATACGGTATGGGTCCGCTTCCTCAAGTACCTGCCTCCAGT
Organism: Candidatus Cloacimonadota bacterium; assembly: GCA_019454875.1. Classification (GTDB taxonomy): domain Bacteria; phylum Muiribacteriota; class UBA6191; order UBA6191; family UBA6191; genus UBA6191. The sequence continues at coordinate 48,749 of JACFNL010000008.1, forward strand.
GATGATCTCCAATTCCTGACTGCTTTGGCTCTGTCAGAAGTTGTCTGACTGATTCTGGGCAGATCTCCCCATATAGCTCAAAACAGGCGTTTAATCCCTGCTTAAGCCAGGTCTTGGAAGATAAGGATTCCAGTTGATTTTCTCTCCACAAAAGCCTTAATTTCACCAAAGGCTCAAGCAGATTTTTTCGTAGGGTTTTAAGCTTCTCCCAGTTCGTTTCCGTGTGAGTGTACCAGGGCATAGGTCTCAGGGCTTTAGCACAGTCTGGATCAAAATCTGTCACACAGCGAATTTTTGCCCGTTCTTCCTCCAATAAACCAGCTGGGCTGGTGCTGGTTTCCAAAGAGGGTTGTAATGAGGCTATTAACTCCTGGACGGTAAACAGTCTGTTTGGGGCAGTTGTTCGCAAAAGCTGAAGACGGACTGGAAGGTTTGTTTCCTGGGATGAACTTTGTGGAACCGGGATCCCAAGCCTGGGAAAATACCTCTGATAATAAACACTCAAGGCCTGATTGGCACTCACATAATCCTTAGCTGGAACAAAGGTATCGGTAGCCCGGATTGCCGTATCCTGGTAAGCCTTTAACATCTGGTTTCGAAAATGGGACTCCAGGGACTGAACCTGGGATCTTTGATTTTCAGAAACTACCATCTCCACCAGTAAAGCCCGTGATTTCAGACTACTGAAGGCAAATCCAGCCAAAAACAGCATAGGAAGAAATAAAGCCAGAGTAAATCCAACCAGAAAAAGATTGCCCAACTTTTTGTTAAACCGAGGCAAGTTCCTGCTCCTGTTTCAAAACCTTCACAATGATAAAGGTGACATCATCAGACAATAAAATTCCATTGCGAAAATCCGCCAGTTCCTGCTCCAGTTCTTTGACAAACTCAGAAGCAGAAAGGGACTGATTCTTTTTGCAAAAGTCTATAAACCGTTCGTTACCGTATAGCTCCAGATCCTGATTTTCAAGCTCAGTGACCCCATCGGTGTAAAGAATCAGGCTGTCCCCCAAAAAAAGCTGAATATTTTTAGTTTCGTATTTACCCCCATCAAACAGGCCACAGGGCAGGCCTTTGGCACTTAATTCTTCAATACTTCCATCAGCGCGCATCAGATACATTTTGTTGTGCCCGGCTGAGGCGTACTCCATATTTAAAGTCTTAAGATCAATCACACAATAAAACATGGTCAAAAACAGAGATGATGTCTTTTTGTAACACAGTCCCTTATTCAATTCAGTCAGATGGGACCCTGCCTGGGTTGCATCGGAGGAGACTACTCTCATAATGGCCCTGGATGTAGCTCCAAACAAAGAAGGGCCAATACCTTTTCCCGACACATCTGCAATAGTAAAACCCAACTTATCTGGCCAGACTAAAAAATCATAATAGTCCCCGGCCAGTCCCCGGGCCGCAACAAAGGAACTGCCTATGTCTAAAATTCCCCTGCTATCAGGAACCTGATTGGGCATCAAAGACTCCTGAATCTCCCAGCCCTTTTCCGCATCAGCTTTAATTTCCTCCAGAAGACTTTTGTGAAATACCGAACGGGCCTGTTCAAAAAGACTCTGAACCATCACAGGTTCAAACTCTGTATCGGGATCAAGAATCAGAAACAAACCGGTCATAACACCGTCCTGATCCTTAATTTTTTCCCGGGTAAACAATAAGGCTGCTTTTTGTGAATCAGGAAAATACTTCTGCCTTATATCCTGAGGTAAAACCACTGCCTGACGAATCTTTTCGGAATTTCTAAGGTTATCGGGCACATACAGATTAAGTATCTCCTGACGAAAACCAGCCAAAAAATCCATGCCCGAATCTATCCCGGCACCCACATAATCCTGAGGCATGGCCGAAAGTTCACCAGAAACAAAGCTGAGTAGTGAGGCCCGAGGACCGAGGCGATGATGAATCACATCCACAAGATGTTTCATAATCTCGTTTCGCGAAACACCTGTATTCATCATATGATTCAACTCACGAATCAGATTCATCTGAAACAGCTTGTCCTCAATATTGGCAGCCATGCGATTAAAATGCCAGCCTAACTTCCCAAGCTCATTGTCGGAATCAAGTTCCACTTTTTTTTCATAATTACCCTGGGCCAGAGCACGGATTCCTTCATTCAAATTCAGAATTGGCCGTATCACCTTTTTGGATATCAGGGTTCCCATACCAGCAACGGCCAAAAGTGCTGCTAGTACAAACAGAATTGTGCCAATGGCATCCCGTTTCAAAACCTCTTTTAGTGGCTCACTGGATTGCAGGGTAAGATATGCCTGATTAGGAAAATCCTCGGTAGGATGTAAAGTCCCCATCCATTCTTTCTGATCCGAGGGATGAACAAATGTAAACTGCAAGGAAGTCTTTAATACAGGCAATAAATGAGCCAGAAGCATACCATCACTACAAGCCTGCATTTTTTGAAAGATGATTTCTCTAGCCTGAGGATCCGATTCCCTAGCTAGCACCTCGGCAATGGCATAATCCCTGAATGCCTCCCGATTCAGGTAATACTGACCCGTTTTAGGATTCAAAACCCGCATCAGTTTTTGAATCCTAAAGTCCGAGGAATGAAAATTCAAAAAGTCTTTTGGAATTTCTTTTGAAGACAAATCCCCATCAATCAAAACTCCATCTGGAGTAAATGCGGACTGTACCGACCCTTCACGGCCTTCCTGAAGTGAGTTCAGGCTGAGGGCGTAAAACCACATTTTTTTCTCTTCTAACAGATGACGAATCAGACCAAGGCTCAAAAACCCCTTTTTTTGCAGGTGATCTTTAATACTCTTGGTATCAATGGACTGATTCAGAAATTCTGTGTCCATTCCGGCAATGGACTGCATTCCCTCAGGAAACTCCCCCGATTTAAATGCTTTCCAGAAGGTTTCTCTTACATCCGTCATATCCAGCACGGCCAGACAGATTGCATCCATAGCCTCGACTTCGGAATTTCTATAAGCCTGATAATCGAAGTCCTCAGGCAAGGATCTCCAGTAAAGCTCCATTTCCTTAGAAAAAAATCTGACCAGAAGCCAACGCTTACGGGATTCAAGAATAGGAATTTTTACAAGATTTTCAAAGGCAGCCTGCTCAGTAAGTGCCATATCCAATCCAAAAACCATACCGCGCATAATATCGCGAACAATTCCGGTAAACTCGTCCCAAATCAGGGCCATCATGGAGGAACGGGGATTAATGGCCATATGCACGGGCAAATAATCAAAGGTGCGCATAAGTCCGGCCCGGCGCAACCACTCATTCCTCTCCTGCTCGTTTTCCAGATCCACTCCTTCGCGGGAAGGTGTATCCAAAAACAGATCCTCATAAAACAGAGCCTTTTTATCCTTGTTTCTGCTAAAGGACTTTTCCAGAACATAAATCTGAACCTTGATTGGAGATTTAAAATCATCGTGCTGGCTTGGATCTGTGGATATTGCTCTGGCAATCATACGATTGTAGAGGGTACGGTAGGAGGCATAAGCCCCCATATAACGGGTCTTCTGAGGTGGATTTTCCTTTTCCAGATATTCTAAAAAGCGTTTGGAGCGATTGAACCATAAATTGGGATCCGTGGCTCCAGGAACCTTGGAATTCATGCGGTCAAAATAATTCTCGGCCAGGGATCTGAGATAACCTTTGTAGTGAAAATAGGATGCATGCCATCCAGACAGAATCAGCAAATGCTGATCAAGTTCCTCCCTGGTTCTTAAATCCAGGGACTGCTGATAGTTATCCCAGGCCAAACGACAAAGTACCAGAACAGGAAGACCCACGGCGGCCAGGAAAAAAATCTGAAATGTCCTGGCTAAGCTTTTTTTGGGCCCTGGATTCACTTCAGCATTGTTCATATTACTTAAGCTTTGGAGCTGGCTTCAGATTCTGAACAAGGCCCGTCTGTTCAATGACAGTCAGATCATCACGGATCTGCCGGAACTGTTTTTTGGAAAAATGATCCACAAACAGCTTTCCATCCAGATGATCCAGTTCGTGCAAAAAGCAGCGGGCCCATAATCCATCCCGCTCCCTGACAATCTCTTTGCCTTTTTCATCCAGATACCGAACCTTGATCCAGTTGGATCGAACCACATCCATATACATTTTTGGAAAAGAAAGGCAGCCTTCATTAAAAGTACTAACCCCCCGTACTTCAAGAACTTCGGGGTTGATGATTCTTTCAAAAACTCCTTCATCCACATTCATAACAAACATGCGCAGGGCATAACCAACCTGGGGGGCAGCCAGACCAATACCTGGGGCCAGAATCATGGTTTCAATCATCTCTTCTAAAAGATCAAGAATGGACTGATTAATTTCTGTAACAGGTAATGCCTTGTCTCGAAGTATATTTGCACCAAATTTATAAATTTCCATTTGCAGTAGTTTAACACTGGAGTACAATCGCAGCCCATGATTTTTGTAGTGCTTTTTCTGATTTTCTGGTTTGCCGTATGGATCTGGTTAAAACCAAGGTTTATTGATGTAACCATTATTGCCACCGTACCAGACTATACCCCTAAGGACAGGCTAAGATTAGTTGGGGATATCGACTCGCTGGGTAACTGGCAGAATCACTCCCATGCCCTGATGCCTATTGAAGATAATACTTACAAAACCCAGCTGCGACTTAAGGAAGGTGTCAGGGTCCGTTGTAAATTTTCTCTGGGAGACTGGGGAACAGTCCAGAAGGATCGGCATTTTGCGGATATTGCCGATTTAGAGTTCGTTGTGAGTAAAAATAAGCCCCTGCTACAGTTTGTTATAGAAAATTTTGCCGGTTTTGAGCCCCAGATTCAAAAGGCATCCCTCACCGGTCAATTTGAATACCTGCACAGGTTCCAAAGTAATATACTAAAAAATGAACGCACCATCATGATCTGGCTGCCTCCCAACTACGCTCTGCGCCCCTCCCATCGTTTTCCGGTTTTGTATATGCATGACGGCAATAACCTGTTTGATGCCAGGACGGCTTTTGGCGGGGTTGAATGGGGAGTGGATGAGGCTGCATCCAAACTCATTTTTCATGGGTTGATGGAGGAAATCATCATTGTAGGTATTTACAACACCATGGGCCGTATGGAGGAATACACCCCAACGGTTTCCAAAAGGCATGGAGGGGGAGACGGGCGCAAGTATCTGGAGTTTATTACCCAGGAATTGATGCCGGTGATAAACCAGAGATTTCGCACCAATACCGATCCACAAAAAACCGGAATCATGGGATCCAGTCTTGGAGGTCTTATATCTCTGTGGGCCGGTTTTGCCTTTCCTCATCATTTTGGCCTAATAGGTGCAGTCTCTCCCTCTTTATGGTGGGATGACAAATACATGCAAAAGACCTTTATCCCTTCCCAGAACAAGTTAAATCATAAAATATGGATGGATATGGGAAGTCTCGAGGGCATGGGACGGGATGGAGTGTCTTATGCCATGAAAGATACACAGGAAATGAAATTGTGCCTCAATACATTAGGGTATAATTCCACAGACAGCCTTTTTTACTTTGAGCATCTTGGGGCATACCATAATGAGGCATCCTGGGCTGCCAGAATCCATATGCCCCTTCTGTATTTTTATGGAATTGGCAATCCCCCGATACAGCTTGAAAAAAATTGGGAGAACGCAGCCTCAGCCCCAGCAAAAATCCATTGAACAAATTCATGCTTGTTTGATACCATTTTGGCATGAAAAGTCTAGCCTCCTTTGTTTTATCCCTGATTCTTCTGTCAATATCCCATGCCAACCAGCCAGTCAAGTCAACTTCTGGCAAGTTTCAGGCCGGAACTTATATTGGGGGACAGCTTGTTCCAGTGACCTATTCCTACACTGTGGAACAGGAACCCATTTTTCAGTCCAATCGCTTCCACATTCGCAAGGCAAAAATTATTGCTGTCACCGCCCCGAATCAGATTCGCGCTGAGGTGGCAGGTAGGGAACGGGACTTTACCCTGATAGGGCTGATGGACTTTTCCATGGGAATTAACGGGTCCTTAAGACAGTTTGTGATTCAAAGGATGCAAAGGGAACTTCCTGGCCTTGAAGTGACTCTGTACCTTCCTAAAGATTTTAAACAGGAAGGATTAAGTGACACTCATGTATACATTCTTCACAAGGAAAAGCTGATTAACTATGAATTGTTGCAGCAGGGTCTTGGGATTCTTCCCGAAAATCAGGCTTTTTATGGCCCACTGCTGGAAGCTTTTGATACAGCCATGCGTGAGGCTGCCAACCAAAATCTGGGCATCTGGGGCACAAAACCCAATCATAAACAACTAAGTGATGAAGAGCTTTCAAAGCACGGGATTATTCGCGAACCTTAAATTCAAATCACAGACTTCCTGGCTGGAACCAAGGCGAAGATAAATAGAATCTTTTGTATTACTTAACCTGCCTGTACCACTAACATTAGGTTTTAATCCTAATTGGCCTTTGGTTAATAAAACCCCATTATCATCCTGGATTGTCAGACGGATTTCCTCTGAAATGGTTTGGGGGCTCCCTTCCAGAAACTCTTTTGCCTCACACACTGATTCTTCAGCTTTATAATCACAACAACTCTGATGACTCATACCGCCATACAAAGACATAGGGCCTGCAATGGCAGATAACTCAAGTTTAACGGGACAGATTCGTCTTTGAAAAGAACAATGTATTACACCGGTTAACTCGGTCTGATTATAACTGGCATAAAATGGACTGACCCGATTGTAAAAGCTAGGCATATTAGTATCATGGTGTTCATCGGTATTATCAGTGGCACAGCCACAAAATAGAATCAGAATCAGGGTCTGCATTACTCGTTGCATGCCCATACACTCGGCAGATGTTTCTACTCCATGCAGGCAAAGCCAACCGATCTAAAAACAAAGAAGGGTATCAGAAACAAGTTACTTAAGGTTGAAACAGATTTTGTGAACCTGAAGCATTTAACATCTGAAATAGACCTTCCATCTGTTTTATCTGCGATTCCATACCGGAAGCATTATTGGATGATGGAGCAAGCATCCGTAGACCTTCCAGAAGCTGTTTCTGAAAATCCGTGCTTTTCATTTGTTGCATCAGCTGCTGTACCTGGGGATTCTGATTTAATTCCATAAGTTTTGAAGAGTCAATGTTTTGTCCCTGAAGATTCAACAGACTTCCCACTGAATCAGAACCCATCATCTGCTGTAGACCCTGCATAAAATTTGCCGTACTGATGGCATTGGGACCGCTGGAAGGTGCTGAGAATATACCCTTGGGTGCCGGTCTGCCGTGAGTTGGGATATTACTGGTTCCTCTTCTGGCAGGAGCTTCCATATAAGCCTTCTTCGGCAACTGTTTTCCACAGGAATAACAAAAATTATAAGACTCCTCGTTTTGTGTACCACAATGTGGGCAGTACATGGAAAAAAGCTGAGTGGAAAACAAAAAATTCAGACAAACAACAAGGATCATTTTCATCAGGAAACCGCCAGTTCAGCCTGAAGCCTTATCTGGGCTGCTTCCAGATCGGCCTGATACAATTCCTCAGACCGAACGGACTGTAACAGCCAGCGAATACTGTTTAACTCTTCCAGATTGGCCACCTGAAGCACCATCTGATGAATCAGATGAAGGGCCCGTTTATCATCCTGTGAATATAAAAGGCGGGCGGCTCCGGTACGAACCCGTGGATCCCTGTCTCTTAAGGCTGCCTGAGCCATACCTAAAATCATATTGCGGTAGCCATCACTGGCCGCCCATCTCCAAAGACCTTCCAGGGTATTGGAGCGCACTCTGGCATCCTCGTGTTCCATCAAACCATGAACCAGCATAGGCACTCTGGTGTTCTCACCGAGTCTTTCATGAAAAACCAGAGGCAACAAACGGGCTAGTCTCGAAAGCACAAAACGATCCTGTTCCACAGCCAGGGCCTGTAATCCCCACTGAACCAAAGACTCTGCCCTGTCCTTCTGGCTCTCTACCCCGGATAACCATCGAAGTTTTGACTTGGAAGACATCTCCATAAAGGTACTGTACTCCAAGGCACCAAGAAGCCCTGAGGCTTCCCCGTCCATGTCGCGCTTCTGATCCAGTACATCCAGCCGTTTGCGGCATGCCGAACGAATCCTGGAATCACGGGAATCTATCTGGCTTTCCAGCCACTCATAAATTGTACTATGTTCCGGCAAAACCCAGTCCAGGCAAAGATCAAGAAGCATCAGCTTCTGATCGGGATTTCTGTCCCCAATCAACTCCCAGGCCAAAGAAGATTCATCAAAAAAATCAGCTACAGTGACGGAACCATTGTGAAGAATTTCACCAAGAAGGCCATAACAATGACGGGACCAGGTTTCATATTCCGATTCCAGCATTTCTGTGAACAAAAACCGGGCAAAACGGACTGGATCAGGACCGGGGCCTTTTTGAGAAGATACAAAGTCTTCAAGGAAACGGATTTTTTCCGGCACTTCCTCAAGGCTGCTTACCTTATATTTATCAAAATCACTTCTCATTTTTTTGTTCCTGTATTTAATTAGTATAACCTAGAATTGCATTTGTTGCAGGGGCTTTTCAAAATGATGATAGTCCTGAATCTGCTTCCAGTTACCACCCCAAACCCACCCTTGATCCAAAAATGCTTCGACCACTGGATGTTTAAGCGACAGAGTACCTAATCTTTCAGGGATGTATTTTCCCTCAGAGGGTTCCATGCCATGGGCGGTAAAACAGGGATTCCATAAAGGGTTAATATCAACAGCCATACCAAGGGCATGCCAGGACAGGCGATTTGTACCCGCTATGAAGCGATAGTTAAACCCACTGCTGTTATTCATACGCATAGAAATTGCATCAGAGGGTCTTCCTCCACTAAAAAATGCAGGATCAGACACAGGTCTTATCATGGCAACAGGAAAATGGTTTTGCAGCATAAATTCAAACAGACCCAAAAGTTCCTGGGCCAGATCCTTATGTATCACAATCTGCCCGGTGCGCTTCTCTCCTTGAGAATCCAGATGATCTACATCAAGTAACACCAGGGTTTGCAAAATCTCTGGGGGACAGAGAGGGTCTGTCCCAAACAAAACGGCAGACTCCCATTCCATCAAGGGTTTTTCTAAGAGGGAATCACCAGTAGTTTTCGTAGTGAATGTTGCCATGTTTTTTAGGTTCATCGACAATAAACCCCATCTTCACAAGCATCTCCACAACTCCGCCCTGGGTGGGATATTCCCACAACCCCAATTCTCGATTCTTTTTTGGGGCTCCAACCATAGACGGGTTACCACACAAAAATACATGGGTTGTTTCTGGCTTCAAGTCAAATCCAGCCATGTCCATAAGCAGATTCTGTGATATTAAATCCTGAATATAAAGCTTTTTTTGATTCGGCTCACGAGTCGATAGTGCCAGGGTTTTATAACCTTTATAAAGCGATTCAAGTTCCTTGTGTGTTTCAAAATAACAGTGATCCTCCTGCCTGCGACTACAGGTAACATGTAAAATTTTTCCCTGGTAGCCGTTAGCAAGCAGAAAACGGATCATAGAGTTATGCGGGGCCTCTCCTGTACCTGTTGAGGCAAAAAGAATCTGATCTGGTAACACTCCATTTAGTAAATCCAGAGTGTAGTGTCCCATGGCCTTTTCTGAGATAAATATCCTCTCTCCACCCTTTAGATAAAAAAGCCTTGGAGTTAATGCCGGAGCTGGATTTTCTGAAGTCGGCTCAACTAATGCCACATAAAACTCCAGATGTTTAGGCAATGACTCTACAAGTTTTGATTCAATCAGAATTGGATCAGAGAGGGAATATGGTCTTTTACACAGTCTTGATTCCTGATTTTCCTTAAGAGTCTCTGTGCCGGAGCCCATTATTCGTGGCTCCCAGTACCCAAGACCTAAGGTAAAATACTGGCCAGGTTTGTAAGGAGGGATCTCCTTATCAGGTTTCACCCTAAGTATCAGCAGATTTTTTTGTGGATACCTTGCAGATAAGACAGTTGCATTGTACAAATCACTCATCTTATTTCCTCAGGTCTGTGGTACATCAATCCTTAAAAGCATATTGGTGTAGCGGGGATATACGGTAACTAAAGCTACCATTGGACGGATTTCCTGTTTGCCCTCAACAGTTTTAGTCTGAACCGTATCAAAATATTCTATGGTTATGTCAATTCGGTGTTTCTGGGTAAGAATTTGCTGATCTACCTGATTTGAACCCGTATAAAAACCCAAAATCTGGGTCTGACCCCCAAGAAAAATTCCCTGTCTGATAATGCTGTCCCCATCCCGTTCCACAAATGCGATGGCCTTTTTTTCCCGAACATAACTATATTCCACAGAATAGTTCTGATGGCCAAACTGCTCGCCCATCAGGATGCGGATGGCCTCGGTCTGGGTATTGCTCTCAGGAATCACGACCCCAATGGCTGACTTGAGCTCCTGGCGAATTTTTGTACTTAGAAGTCTTACTGCCTGCTGCCCTTGAGACTTCTGAATCACCTTGATCAGCCGGTTCTGATAGGTACCATACATCAGATAAAAAACACTTAAAATAAACATGGCGATGGCAAAGGCAATCAGCATTTCAATCAGGGTAAATGCACCTCGTTTTTTTAACATTTAATCTGCCCTGCTATCCGTAATCATGGAACTGACCGTGATGGATTCTTCCCCGCCCATGACATTTTTCCACATTACCTGAATTGCCACTAGCCTGAGTTTAGAAGGTGCTGCTGGATTGCGATCATTCTCAGGGCGAATTTCACTGATGGCAATACCAATTAAAAACTTGTCCTCGTACTGGTTAAAAAAAGGCAAATTTCTTCTCAAATTACTTGCTACCATCTGTCTGATTTCCGGGACACTGTAGTACTGATCTGGTGGCCGAGGCGGAATTACGGCAAACTCCACACCACGAATTGCTTCAATGAGATCGGCCGCTGCCAGAATGGCTGTAGTGCGCTCAGCACCCTTGTAAACTCCTTTGGTGCCAGAATCCATAAGGCGAAGAATCGGGGTCACCAACAGGGTGGCTATGGTAATCGTGGCCAGAATTTCAATTAAGGTGAACCCTTTTCTCACTGCAATCCTGCTTTCCAGCTGAACTTGGCAATTTCATCCGTCAGGGATGCCCAGTAATAGGAATTTTTACTGGCCTCATCCAGATTATCCAAAAAATAAGAGGGATCGTACTTCACAAGGCCACCACAAGGCAAATCTTCCAGTTTGATTTCCGATGCGCCCAATGTCCCAATCAGCTGAAATCTATATCCCTTATTGCGATTTTCCTCAGCATAGGATTTTGGAGGAAACATAAAACTGTACACAGTGGCCTGAATGGGCTGTTCGGTCACAAAACGAATTCCCCCTAAAGCCACAATGGTTAAAACGGAATCGTCCTTACCTTGAGCCGCTCCCATACCGGTATCAAAGGCATATCCATCTTTTTTCAATCCAACATCAAAAATCACTTCCCCAAAAGTCACAATCATTGCCTTTCCCTTGTAGGTGAGCATGCGTTCCCCTGGGGCCACAAAATCAGAAAACTTCAAGGGCATGGCCGTACCGGTAATATAAAGAACCCCATTCATTTCCAGTCTGTTTGTATCCGGGTTAAGATACTTTTCCTTTAGAAGATTTGTGGGTTTTCCCTCACTGTCACGGCGGGTATAGTCATAAATTGAGGAAATATAATCTGTGGCTTTACGATAGTATAAAAAGGGATTAAAGTTAGCCAGTTCAAACTCAGGCTCAAGATGTTTGGTAAACAGGGATTTATACTGCCCCCCCCAGGCGTTTTCCAGTTGCTGATCCGAAGCATTATCAAAAAATATACCGTGTCTTGAAAACTTGGTAACTCCCTTATTTACATCCACAAACAGTTCTCTGAGTTTGGAGTCACTGTAAAATTCCTTCAGGTAGTTGCCTATAGCATTGTTATAGGGAGCAAGAATTGCTCCTGCTGGCACCTTGTCCTGAAAGTTCTGTTCAAAAAACTGTTGCTGGTATTTACGGTTATCACGCATATATTCAAAAAATGCCGGAGTTCTTAATCCAGAGGGCAAATCCAGAAAATTCTCAAAGGTTTCTTCAGACCAGCCCACCTCTGCATTGACAAACCGCGATTTCGAGCTTTGATCAAAGGGGGTTTTTTTGTTAGCATCAGTAATCCCCTCAAGTACACTGTCGGGAAACTCAGGAATGGGGTACTGCCCTGGGCCTAAGAGCCCAATTCTGAAGGTACTGATAAGAGAGCTAAAAGTACTTGCAATGTCATCCCAGGCACGGCTCCACCAGGATTGGCCTTCATTTTCCCTCTCTTTTCTTCTTTCCCATACGGATTGAAACTCTTCCGATCTGGTGTACTGATAATCCATTACCTTATAGTAGGACATTAAAGCCTTGCCATAAACAATGGTTGGAGAAACTCTTACATTGTAATTTTGATCCACAAAGGCATTTAATACATCACGGGTTATTTCTGTAACTCCATCCCAGAGTCTTTGAAAAATCCCCCCCTCTTCATCGCGGTCCACACGAATGGCTTCAGGCTTTAATTCCACACGACCAAAAAGATCAAGCCCGGATTTGGAAGGGTTTTTGCTATTATCGTCTGTCTGCCACTCCCCGGCACTTTTATACGATTCAAAGTAAGACAGATAACCTGCCCTGTCCTTCCCGGAAATTTTTACCTTGTTATGCCTTAATTCTGCCCCGTGCCCAAGATAACGGGTAAATAGTTTTCCGTTATGCGGCTCCAATACCTCAAGAAGTAATCGGTCTGCATCACTGAGTGAGGCTCCTCCAGCTCCAGCACTCAGATTGCCTCGTAAATCTTCCAGTGTAAAGTTCATGGCTGGTGGCAATAACTCGGTTTCGGCACTATAAAATGCCCTCTGAAGCATTCCTGATTCCATGTTGCCATTGGTCAGAGGCACAATTCCTGTATTTACAAACACCCTGCCTGGTGGAACCTTGCCAGCCATCAAAACATCTTCAAATCCAGTTTTTAAATCCTCAAGACTCATTTCGGTTTTTCCCAGAGCTTCGGCCCATCCGTGATCAAGGATCAGGGAATGCTGGGTGGGAGACTCATCTGTGCAGCGCCCATCGGAACGGACATCTTCATTTTCACGGCCCTGGGCATATTTGACCCCCATTTTTGAAGACCAGTGAGCCAGATAAGGCCAGGAAGGATCGTTTAAAAACATGGTAAAAGGTGCCAAGGGGGCCATGGTCGTGTTGACAACCTTTAGGGAACGGGTGACCCGGATCTGTTTTACCATATCCTCAAAGGCCACACTGACATCAATCTCCAAAACCGCATCCTTTTCCTTAAGATCCGGTTTAATTCTTCTGCCTGGGCGGTTATTTTCGCCACCACTGGGATTGATATCTATCTGTTTTATATCCTTGACAGCTGCCTTGATTGCAACGGCTGCCTTGATACTCTCAGCAAGTTTTATAGAATCTGGAACAAGGTAATCAGATACTCCCTTTTCAATTGGAATCTCTGATCCTTCCCTGGTTTCTTCCCTCAGTTTTTCATAAATTCCACCAATTGGACCCTGATCATCAGAATTCATAAGCCTTTGGGCATTGACATAAAACTCTTCAACCACTGCCTCAGCAAGGTTCATACAAACCTCGTTTCTATAGGCAAACTGGGCAGCCCTGGCTTCATCACGGCTCATATCCATCAGAATATAGGCAAGAGCTATAAGAACACTTAAAATGATGGTGACGAGATATAAAATACTACCTTTTTGAGACCTCATAACTCGCTTTCTCCCCAACGGCCTGACAGGTTTTTCACCTTTTCCTGTTCAGCCTGGTGTTCATGAAATGCCTTGCCACCACGGATGGCTTCCAAAAGTGATATAACCTCAGCATTTTTCTGGGTTGCCCGATCAATATCTCCCGATTTTTTATATTGCTCCACCAGAAAAAAACCCAGTTCCAGTCTGGTTTTTGTATCCGAGCGGGGACTAGTCAGCCAAAGTTCCTCAGCTAAAGCAATAAGTTCCCTGGGAGATTCTCCACTTATGATGCGATTGCGAAACAATGAAATCCGTGCACTAAAGTCAGTGCCTGATAAACTGCCCCCAGAAGATTCCTTGTTACTCACTCCAGATTCCAAAGGCCCATCGGAACTTAAAGCGGCCTCCCATTCTTCCACGGACTGAATTTTTGGCGGTAAGGGCTGGTTTGTGGTTTTGGAAAAACAGCCAGCAAAAAGCCCGGCTAAAATTAATATGCAGTATTTAGAGTGATTCATCAGTTCTCAAGTATACCAAACTTGTCGGCTTAAAGTAGCCTTGGGTATAATCCACCTGCATTTCGCCAATTCAGGCAAATAAGGAGCATAGAATGTTTGAACAATTAACCCCCCCAACTACTGGTCAGAAAATTACAGCCCGTGCAGACGGTACCCTGAATGTACCGAATAACCCCATCATCCCCTTTATTGAGGGTGACGGAACTGGAGTGGATATCTGGCCAGCCTCAAGAAAAGTTCTGGATGCCGCAGTCGAGAAGGCATACAAGGGTCAGAAACGCATTGAATGGTTTGAGGTTTTTGCCGGGGAAAAAGCGTTCAAAAAATGGAATAACTGGTTGCCCGAAGACACACTGACAGCCATTCGTGAGTATCTGATTGGAATCAAGGGTCCATTAACAACCCCAGTTGGTGGAGGGATCCGCTCCATCAATGTTGCCCTAAGACAGGAACTGGACTTATATACCTGTTTGCGCCCGGTTCGCTGGTTTACTGGGGTTCCAAGTCCTGTAAAGGATCCTGGGGCTGTGGATATGGTTATCTTTCGAGAAAACACCGAGGACATCTACGCTGGTATTGAATATGCTGCTGGCACTGAAAACTGCAAAAAACTTCTGAATTTTTTACAGAATGAACTGGGAGTCAAAAAAATCCGTTTTCCCGAAACATCTTCCCTTGGTATTAAACCTGTGTCTCAGGAAGGCACAGAAAGACTGGTAAGGGCAGCTATTGAGTATGCCATCCGCCACAAAAAACCATCGGTAACCCTGGTTCATAAGGGTAACATCATGAAATTTACGGAAGGCTCATTTAAAAGCTGGGGTTATGCCCTGGCTGAGAAAGAATTTGCCAATCAGACTTTCACTTGGGGACAATACGATAAAATCAAGGAAACCTCCGGTGAAGCTTTGGCTGAAAAAGCTCAGAATGAAGCCATTGCCTCCGGCAAAATCATTGTCAAAGAATCGATTGCCGATGCCTTTTTACAGCAGATTCTTTTAAGACCAAAAGAATACTCCGTAATCGCCACCCTAAATTTGAATGGAGATTATGTATCCGATGCTTTGGCAGCTCAGGTAGGTGGCATTGGTATTGCTCCCGGTGCCAACATCAATTACGCCACTGGACATGCCATTTTTGAGGCCACTCACGGCACCGCTCCCAAATATGCCGGTCAAGACAAGGTAAACCCAGGCTCTGTTATTCTTTCTGGGGTCTTGATGCTAGAACACATGGGATGGCAAGAAGCTGCCGACATGATTGTCAAAGGACTTGAAACCTCAATTGGCAAGGGACTAGTCACTTATGACTTCCATAGGCTCATGGAAAAAGCCACTCTCAGAAAATGCAGCGAGTTTGCTGACGATATCATTGCCAATATGTAAGAATCCCTTCCAAAAAAAACACCTCAGTCTGGATTTAAATCCAGACTGAGGTGCCATTTTCAGATCTGATTCATTATTCAGATTTTGGCAAAAGATGTAACACTGGCCTGAATGCCTCACTGTTACCTAAAGCCTCCATTACAGACAGAGCTTCCTCTGTTTCCAGTTGAATATGTTTTGCCTGACGGGCCAAAATTTCCCATGAATCCATGGACTGCTGATGTGCCCTGTGCAAGCGGCTCAGATAAGAACGAGTCTGGGTTAATCCAGAATTTAAAAGCTGACTCATAACCTGTTTTCTGGATTCAGCAGTATTAATACCCTCAAATCCAAAACCTAGATAGGTCACAACACCTTCTCCCCTTTTGTTTCTTGTACCGGCACCCTCAGAATCACCATAGGTAAAAATGACATCAGCCCCATTGGAAGCAATGACATCAGGGTACTTCTGATTGTTGGCACTCTCAGAACCATCAAGAACAAAACTCAAATCCAACCCACTGACATTTTTGCTGGATGCCGTATCTTTTAGATATTTAGCCCCAACAACATCCGTGTAAAATGATTTCTGCTTTAGGGCATAACCAATATCCTGACCGGATAAAACCAGATGGCCACCACTTTTTACATACTCTGTCAGAGTTTCCATTTCCTGATCGTTTAAAACATCACTCGAAACTGCACCGGTAAACCAGACAATGGTCTTATAGCCCAAAGCATCATCCAATGATACCGACTTTTCAACCATGTCAAATTCCTGATTCAGGGACTGCAAGGCCTCCTGATAGTATTTTTCATGGGTCAGTGGTTCATCATCGACCAAAAGAACAGCAGGCAGATCCTGCATTCCATAGGAAAACTCCGAATTCTGAGTCACAGTCAAGGTTTCTACCTTGCTTCTATATCCTTTAGAATACACTCTTACTGAATAGATTCCCCCAGGAATCTTAACCTCTGTGCCTTCCATTCCCACAGTTACAGGCTGTAGGGGGGCATCTAAAAATGTGATACGACCAGCTAAGGCAACCGAACTGGAATCCTTTAGCATAAAGCGGGTGCTAAACGATGGAGACTCAGCAAACTTTAACTTCATCTCCACGGTTTCTTTGGCTTTGATGCTTATCTCACCAGAAATTGGCAGATACCCAAAGGCAGAGGCAGTAAATGCATATTTACCCTCGGCTAACGATGCTTTTAAGACCCCATCTTTGGATTTAGCCACTACATTGCCAGGCTCAAAACGCATGGTTACTACTTGCTGATGGGAAGAAAAATCAAGATTGGCCAGTAGGTTTCCACCCTTCAAGGCAATTTCCACTGCCCGCAGCGCGTCCATTCGACCCTGACCAAAAACAGAATCCTTGCCTTCAGCTCCCAGATCAAGACTGGTCTCCATCAATATAGATTCAATCCTGTCCACGCTCAGATCCGGATTGGCCTGTAACATCAGGGCAACAACTCCAGCCACATGAGGAGTAGCCATAGATGTTCCGCTCATTACCGTATAACCACCTGTATGTTTGGCTGAATAAACATCAACCCCCGGAGCACTGATATCTGGCTTGATAACAGAACCAAATCCTTCCCATTGGATTGGACCACGGGAAGAAAAACTGGCAATTCCATCATTCTTGTTGGTGGCACCAACAGCAAATGAATGAGGATACCCTCCAGGAACTGACATAGTACCCATGGAAGGGCCTGAGTTGCCGGCCGCAAACACGGGAACAATTCCTAAATCTCTCCAGGTCTGAACGGCAGTCCAGCGAGGCTTTTCACTCTGTACAGTCCCCTGTCCTCCACCCCAGGAATTGGAAACAACCCTAGGGGCATCATCGGTTGCCGGATTGGAATCAGGATCAGCAATCCACTGCATGGCATTCAAAATTGCGCTCATAGTAGTGGAGCCACTATCATTAAAAATTTTTCCAATTACAAAACTGGCCTCGGGAGCAACACCAATTGCTCTGCCTGAAGTATTGGAACCACCAATTGTACCAGCACAGTGAGTGCCGTGACCCTGACCATCATTAGAATCATTGTCAGCATAACTGGAAATAAAATCCTTGGTCAGAAGAACCCTGTCTCCAAAATCGGGATGGGTTTTTAAAATTCCAGTATCCAAAACCCCCAC
>JACFNL010000009.1 GCA_019454875.1 Candidatus Cloacimonadota bacterium
CCCTCGTCTATGTGCAGCTCACATTGTAGACGGAATCAAAGCCAGTGAAAAGGGTTACTGGTAAAAGCGTTTCCACAGGATGGGAATATATTCTGTGGGTTTAGGCATCTTTTGTAAAAGATGTTTATTAGAGGGGCTTAGCCAGGCCCCAAGGTAAACCTCTACCCCAAAATACCCAGTGCAGAAGCAAACTAAAAAAAGAATCAGTAGAATTATACTGCGAATCAGACTAAACATGATTACGGTAATCGGCAGAAGTCTTTATTTAAGAAATAAATCCATATTCTTTTGTACAGTTTCTGAGCGACGAGGGTTTCCCGAGTTTTTGATGTAAAAGATGTGGTCTGCCTGAGCCTCGGTTAGTCGCGGATGCAGTTCAGCCCCCATGCGGTAATTCTGGGCTGAATCCTGATCCTTGCCTGAGGCAATGGAATAGATTAATCCGAGACGGTAGTGGCTTAAGGCACGAATCTGGGTTTCCGGGGCAGAATTAATCGATAAAGTCAGGGCATCCAGGGCTTCTTTTTGGTTGCCTGACAGAAATTGAAGCCATCCAGAATCACCGATATAGATGGATCGACCATATAACTTGTCAAGCTCCTGATAGATTTTTAAGGCTTTGGGATAGTCCAGGTTCTGAGTGTAATAACGGCCCAGGAATTCCTGATACAGACGGTTTCTGGGAAACAGGCCCACAAGTTCGTATACCAGTTTATAGGCCTGATCAAATCTGCCTGCATCCATCAATAAATCCAGATAAAGCCTTAAGGTAGTATCTGGTCTGTCCAATGTCATGCCAAAATCTTCCAGTGTCTTGATGGCTGCTTTGTCATCACCAATTTTTTGATAGGCACGGGCTCTTTGTACGGGAAAAAACTGGTTTTGTGGAAAAAGAATCATTGCTTCAGCACACATAAAAACACAGTTATTATATTCTTCCTGAGTGAAGGCCAGGCGGGTGGCCATTTCCTGTATCATTTCGTTTTGGGGGAGAATTTTTCTGGCCCTGAGTGCGTAGGTGTACGCTTCACGAAAACTGCGGTTTTCTTCTTTTGCCTTTATAAACAATGTATAGGGGAGGGGGTAGGCAATGTTTGTTTCCATGGCAACCTTCAGATGGGGTTCTGCTCGCTGAGGCTGTCCGGTCTGAGTGTAATAATATCCGAGGGCAGTCTGGGCAAAGGGATTCTGGGGCGACAGATTGCTGGACTTCTCAAGATACTCCAGTCCTTCCTCGAATTTTTGGTCAGCTACGAGAAGAATTGCATAATAGGCCAGATAATTGGGGTTGTTGGTCCTTTTTGAAAGAGATGTTTTTAGGGCTGCTTTGGCAATATCGTGACGGTCCAGGAAAAACGCAGCTTCACCCTGCATTTCAAACAGAGGTATAAATGAGGGAAAATGTTGAATTCCCGCAGTGGCTGTGGCCAGAATCCTGTTGTAATCCGAGACACGCCGATACATTTGAGATGCCAGAAAGTAGGGCATGACAAAATTGGGGTTCTGTTTTTGAAGCACGGTCTGAATATTATGTATCAGATTAAGAAACTGCGGCCAGGGTGCGACATAATGAAGCATATCCAGAGCCACTAGAAGCTGCATATAGTGTTCTGTAGGGTGATCAGACGGAAGTGTGTCGAGTTTTCCCATTAATTCCGCAATCTGTGGTGTGTCCTGCTCATAAATGGCCCCGACTATCCTGTAAAACAATAGTTCTTCGGCTGGAAATCGTGTAGCCATATCATTCATGATGCTTTTGTATCTGTCCTTATCTTTTTGCATCAGATGAATCAGGGCAGGAAAAAATTCAAAATGAGGATGTGTGGCCCCTGAGTCTCTGGCTATACGGCAAATACTGAGGACATTGTCTAACTGGCCCAGATAAAACAGTGCGCTGGTCAGGTACTGGTATGTCTCCATAAAAGCATGGTTATGCTCTACTAAAAACTTGGAGTGTTGAATGGATCGACGAAAATCTTTGAGCCAGAGATAGGCAAGGGCAAGGGAATTGTGAGCTGGAAAATAGGTGGGATCAATTTGCAGCAGGCGGGTGAGGGTGGATACTGCCAGTTCATACTGGCCCTGTTTAAGATAGACCTGGGCCTGTTTGTCCAAAGCCAGAATGTCCTGGGAGTTAATCAGCAAAAGAGTGTTGTATACCTGTTCGGCCCGCTTAAAGTCCATTTTGTTATAATTTTCAAGTCCTCTGTCAAAGAGCTTTTTAAATGATTCGGACAGGTGGTGTCGACGGGAAAACTCCTGGGCATATTCCACAGGAACAGTGGTCTGTAGATGTACATAATAGAAGGCTCTTGGTGATGATGAAAACAGGGACAATCCGCAAGCGACAGTTATGATCGTGGCAATGATTCTGAACATAGAAAAAGAGTATAACAAAAATTGTGGTTGGCAATGTATAACAGGGACTAGTATCCTGACCCTGTTTTTTTGCTTGATAATAAAAGGATATTATGGATAAGGAAATTCGGGATGATAAGCCCGCGCGGGCACCAAGACCAAGAAGAGCCAGAGACCCTGAAAAGGCCAGAGCACCCCGCAAGCCTAAAATGGAAGAGAATGGGGCAGAGCTAGAAGCACAAACTGAAGCCCAGACATTAGAACCGGCCGTGAATGCTGAAGTTGCTTCTGAGGTATCGGTCAAAGATGAGGAGACACCCCGCAAGGAAAGGTCGGGAAACCGGGAAAGACCAGAGCGCTCCAATCGCAATCCAAGGTTTGAAAAAAGAGATAAAGAAACAGTGTCGACTGAGCCAGTTGCTTTGGAAGTCCCTGATGATGGCCTGACCCCAAGGGAGAGATTTTTGCGTTCCCAGGGCAAAATAATCACACCGGCAGTAAAAACAGAAGACAAGCCGGTAGCTGTATCCCAGCCCGATCCTGCTCCGGTAAAGTCTAGGCCAGTAGTAGAAGAAACACCACCTGTTAAAGCTTCGGTTGCGCCAGCCCCTGTAATTGTTGAAGCTCCTGCTCCAGTTCCCGTTGCAGTGTCAGCCCCTACCCCCACCCCTGAGCCTGTCGTAGCTCCCGAGCCTGTAGCTTTGGTTCAGTCAGCCCCAGTGAATCAGGAAGATACCTCTTCGGCCAAATCAACAAGACCCAGACAGGATGTGGAAGATTGGACAGCGTGGCTTGGAAGCAGAGCCAATACTGGCAAGGCAGAAGAAACCGAAGTTAAGGAATCTTCAGACAGGACACCTCCCCAGCGGGATCAGCAGGGCAGAGAAAATTTCAGGAACCGCAACCATCGGGACAATCGCGATGGCCGTGATAACCGCGATAACCGTGAAGGCAGGCCAGCAAGGGAGAACCGAGATAATCGCGACAATCGGGATTCCCGTGATACTCGTCCTCAGGTCACTACGGAAGGCCGAAATGAAGGTCGAAACGAAAGCCGACCGGACAATCGGCCTAACCGGGAAACCAGACCAGATCGTTTTGAAAGACCTGAAAGAAATGACAGGGATCGTAACCGTGAGCATGGCAGGGATTCAGGAATGCGTAGAAATCCCCGTGAAGAGGGTCGGGTTCCCATCCACTCCAATGAACCATTTCAGGAAAAGTCGATTTTGTCTGGAGGCTTTGAAGCGGGAGAAGAATCCAAGGAACATGTGCATCTTGCCCTGCATTGTGTATGGTATTTCCTGGTCGGGTCTGAAGCTGTGTATCACTTCTGTAAGGGAATCTATCTGGTTGCGTTTTTTAATCTGTATCTTCCCTTTATGGATATGTTGACCCATCCCGAAAAGCGGCAGGCATTTGGAGAATCCCTTTTTGACATGGCTGAATGGCAGTGGCATTTCCAGTATGGATTAAGAGGTCCGGCCATGTTGTTTACAGCCTGGCTTCTTTACAGATATATGAAGCATCTAAATCCATGGGATCCGGCCCGTCGGGCGGCTCGCACTGCTGCGGCCTCCAAGCGGCGCAGAAGATAGAGGCTGTTGGAATCAGGTGGCCATGTGGCCACCTTTTTTAGGTGAAGTTATAAAGGAATTCTTGCGGGTTTCCTGAACTTCCAGTCGGCTGACATGTTCTGACAGTCCGGCCTCGACTAGTTTTTGTGTAAAAATGCTGACAATTTGCTCGCCTGTGGTTGTTGGATTTTCGACTCCCATGGCGGCAAATTCGGCGTTTAGGCTTTTTAGATGAAATGGTTCAATCAGCAGGGAATGTACTAAAGATGTCAGATGTTTTAATCGACCATAAAATATATCATCTGCACTGTGGCAGAATGTGACACAGATTTTGTAGTTGTGTCCATGCCCGAATTTACCCATACATTTCTGGTAGATTCTTTCGTTTTCTTCTTGGCTTAAGCGGTTGCTGATCAGGCGGTGATGGGCTTTTAGCTCAAAGGTGATGGTTTTATACAGACGGGGTGTTGTCACCGTAGTACTCCACAAAAAGCTCGGGGTTTTCATACAGTTTCAGTTTGTATAGAGACAGGGGATGGGAAAAACAGGGGGCCAGTTCCTCCCAGCAGAACAGAATGATGTTTTCTGTGGTGGGCACCCGGTCTTTAAAGTAGGGAACCTCATGGTTTAAATGTTTGTGATCCAGGGGATTCATGATTTTTTCTTTAAGAATAAGATCCAGATCCGTGAGGTTGATTACCATGCCGGTGTCTTCGTTCACTGGCCCAAGGACTGTAACTTCTAGCTCGTAATTGTGTCCATGACCATAAGGATTGTTGCAGGCTCCAAAAACAGCAAGATTTTTGTCAGCACTCCAGCTCTCAATATGGTAGCGGTGGGCTGAAGAAAAATAGATTTTTCTTGATAGGAATACAAAATCAGCAGACAAGAGAAATCCCCCCATCCACAACAAATTCACTGCCGGTAATCCATTGGCTATCTTCGGAACATAACCAGAGCATAAGGCTTGAAATATCCTCAGGGCTACCGATGCGGCCTAGAGGATGAAAACCAGCCATATTTTTTCTGAATTCCAGTGCTTTTTCCTCACCCATAGTCTGATGTATCGGAGTGTCAATCACACCCGGTAGAATGGCTATGGAGCGGATGCTGGGAGCAAACTCCATGGCTATACTTTTAGATAGTGATAACAAGGCGGCTTTGGAGGCAGAATAGAGGCCGGTGCCAGGAGCAGGTTTATTGCCTAATGTAGAGGCGTTGTGAAGGATCAATCCTTCCACATCCAGCCGTTTCCAGAGTTTTATGGCCAATTGAGAAATCTGGTAAGAAGCTTTGACATTGGTATCAAACAGGGATTCAAACTCATTAACGACAGGATTTAGCCAGTCTGTTCTTTGATAGATACCAGCATTGTTGATAAGAATATTCATATCCTGATGTTTTTCAATTATGCCGTTTAAACTGTTAAAGTCGAGTAAATCACAGCACTCGGCAGTAAGTACTCCAGAAGAGCCTTTGGAATCTTCAATCAGGCGGGATAGCCTGGTTTCGGACCGTCCCAGAGCTACAACAGAATAACCAGATGCACAAAATTTAAGGGCAGCACTTCGACCAATCCCCGAACTTGCCCCCGTAATCAGTACTTTTTTCATCGCTTTGTCTCCGTTGCCAAAGAAAAAATACCATCTCTTTCAAAATGTTCAAGCTGTGTGCACAAATTGCGGGCAGCACTTAAAAAAGCATCACTGACTAATGATCCCGGTTCCTTAAGCACAATAGGAATCCCCTCATCCCCACAAGTACAAACGGTTGGATTTAATGGAATCTGGGCCAGAAGACTGGTGTGATATTGATCGGCAAGTTTTTGTCCACCCCCCTTGGAAAACATGGAGATAACCTCGTTGCTTCCAGGAACATTAAAACCGGCCATATTCTCAACGATACCAAGCACGGGAATCTTGAGCGTTTCCAGCATGGAATAGGCTCGTTTTACATCATCAATCGCAACCTGCTGGGGGGTAGTTACTAAAACAGCCCCCCGAACCGAGGTGCTTTGAGCCATGGAGAGCTGTACATCTCCAGTGCCGGGAGGTAAGTCCACAAGCAGGATATCCAGATCTCCCCAGAGAACATCACCAAGAAACTGTGAGACGATTTTGTGAATCATGGGTCCTCGCCAGATCAGGGCCTTATCTGGTTCAATTAAAAATCCAGATGAAATCAGAGGAATGCCGAATTTTTCCACCGGGATCAGTTTCTGATCTTCATTTAATCTTGGGGTTTCACGAATACCCATCATAGTTGGAATCGAAGGGCCATAAATATCGCAGTCTAAAAGACCAACTTTTTGACCCTGCTGGGATAGTGCCAGAGCGAGATTGGTGCTGACGGTGGACTTTCCTACCCCACCTTTACCGCTGACCACAAGTACTATGTGCCGTACATTTTTAACTCCCTGGGGCACTTTGACATTGTGCCAGGCCCGATTATCACGGGGACGCATCTTAATCCGTACATCAAAGTCCCCAAGCTGCATCACAGCCCGGGAACAATGGTCTTTTAATGCGGTGCGGGTATCTTCATCAACATGCGGAAGATTTAAGTGGATGCGGACAATGTGATTGTCAATTTCGATCCTATCAAGCATTCCAAGCTCAATAATATTTTTCTTCAGATTGGGTTCCAGAACAGATTCCAGAACCTGAGTAATTTCAAGCTGCATAATTTTTCCTGAGCCAGGCCACGATGTCATCAGACTCGAGCATGGGTTTTTTATCAATGACGAGGCAGGGTACCTGTGTTTTTCCATTCAGGGCAATCAATTCTTCCCTGTCCTTACTGGAAGTTCTTGTGTTTTTTAGCTGTACATCGATTTTTAATTCTTCAATGACTTTAAGAACTTTCTGACAATAGGGGCATTCAGGGAACTGGTACAATATTAGATTCATAAAAGCTCCATTTTGTGAAGTGTTTCACGGCACGCGCTAGTCACTGACTCAATAGCGGCCTCAAGACTCATTTTCAATTTTGCCCCGGCGGCTTTAGAGTGGCCACCTCCACCGTAAACCGAGGCTATCTGGTTTACATCAATGTTGTTGACGGCCCTTAAGGAGATTTTAGTCAACTCAGGCTCAACTTCCTTAAAGAGAATGGCAATCTCCATACCCTTGATTTCCGTAATTTTGTTGACAAAATCTTCTGTGTCATCAGTTTCTGCGGCTTGCATCATTTCTTTTCTGACAGTCAGCCAGGCCATTTTGCCCTCGCGTTTCAGGGTGGGCAATACCAGAGATTCCAGATGCAGTTTGTTCCAGGGATTTTCTTCAAACAGTTTACGCACAACCTGTGTGTGCCTTGCACCTGCGCCTAACATTTCCGCTCCGTAGCGCATGGCCCTTTCGGTGGTGTTTGAGAATCGAAACCTGCCCGTATCAGTCAGAAGCCCACAATAAAGGGCGGTTGCCATCTCCGAGTCCTTTGTTACCCCAAGTTCCTTGATTAAATGCCAGATGACCTCACAGCTAGCCGCTGCCAGAGAATCAAAATAGTTAACATCCCCAAACATTTTATTAGAAGTATGGTGATCGATATTAAGTACCGTGGGATTCAGGGCCTCAATCTCACTACTGTCAAATCCGAGACGATCCAGATGGGCAGCATCAATACTCACCAAAACGGTTTTTTTACCCTTAGGGAAAGCCTCAGGCAGTCCTTGAACCAGCATATCGGAACCAGGTAGAAAACGATACTTCTCCTGAAAACCCCCACTCAGGGAACAGCTAACGGTTTTTCCCAGGGACTTTAAGGCAAGGGCAAGACCAAGTATTCCGCCTAACCCATCCCCGTCAGGGTCAACATGGGATGTAAGTACAAAATGTGAATGGGTCTGGATTAGTTCTATTGCTTGTGGATCAAGGTTCATGTTTACTCCATTTCAGTTTAAGCAGATTTTACAACGATTTTTGCCAGGTGGTCAGATCTGGGACGATAAATGTTCAATTTTTGCCTGATAATGATATATTTCCAACTTGCTACGGAGGAAGTATGGAAACATCAAAAAAAATTTTACTGGTGGAGGACGATAACACTTTACGATCAACCCTGGGAATGTTTTTGGAGTCCAGCGGCTGGGTCGTGACCGAGGCGAGAAGTGCTGAAGAGGCCGTCAGGCATCTTGGTAAGGAAGGTACAGATCTGGTTGTAACCGATCTGAAGCTTGGTGGAATGGATGGCCTGGGCCTTTTGCGTTTTGTGCGGAAGGAGTCTCCGGAAACCAATGTGGTGCTGATCTCAGCATACGCAGATATTGATGTGGCCGTAGAGGCCTTGAAAGAAGGGGCCGCTGACTTTATCGAGAAGCCCTTTACTCCGCCTGTATTTTTGGACAGGGTCGCCAAAGCATTTGCCTTTAAACCCAATCTGGATGGAAAGGCTCTGACCCGCACCGAAAAGAATAAGGATTTTCGCTTTGATCATTTGGTGGGCAGATCCCAGACAGTTCGCAAAATGAAGGAAATTTTAAGAATTGTGGATGATTTGCCGGATGCTTTGCTCATCAGTGGTGAGCCTGGAGTCGGTAAGGAAACCTTGGCCAGAAAAATTCATGAGGCCGGAGCAAGGGCAGAATACCCTTTTGTGGCGATTAACTGTTCTTCCTTAAGTGATTCTGATCTTGAACTGGAGCTGTTTGGATCAAGCCGGGGTGAGCGCCGGGGGGTTTTATTGGAAGGCAAGGGTGGAACTCTGTTTTTGGATGAAATTTCTTCCCTGTCTATGGCCATGCAGGTGAAGGTACTAAAAATGCTTGAGAATAAAAGAGTTCGCCTGTCTGGCTCTGCTCAGGAGGCTGATGTTGATGTTCAGGTTATTTGTGGAACCAATAAAAACCTCGAGCAGATGGTTTCGGAAGAAACATTCAGACAGGATCTGTTTTACAAAATCAATGTAGTGCATCTGAAACTGGACTCACTAAGAGAAAGGGTTGAGGATATCCCACTGCTGATGGAATACTTTCTTGAGGGCTTCAACCGCATAACCGGAAAAAACATTGAGGGTTTTTCCAAGTCCGTATTTGATGCCTGTTTGAAATATGAGTGGCCAGGAAATGTGCGCGAGCTAAAAAGTTTTGTGGAGCGTATTGTGATTTTCTGTAAGGATCAGGTTGTTCAGTACCAGCATGTTCCTGAAAATATCCGTGAGCCCCGGCCAAGAAGCACAACAGGTATTTCCAAAGGTCTGATGACACTTAAGGATCTGGAAAAGACCAAAATTGTAGAAACCTTAAATGCATTTAAGGGGAACAAGGCCAACACTGCCAAGGCTTTGGGAATAGGTCGAAATACCCTTTGGCGCAAGCTTAAGGAATATGAAATTGAGGAAGAAGACTATTCCGGTAAACAGGTTTAGACTCTGCCGTTCAAGAAGTCTTTAAACAGCATGCTGGCCTGGATATCCTGGTTTCTCTGGTACTTGGAAGAGTAGTTGGTGGTTTCGCCCAGGACACTGTGGTAATAAATCTGGCATACCTCAACATTGGGGTATACCAGGATCGGGTGTACCACGGTGATTTCCAGGGTCCAGAACCCATCAAAACCCACATCACCAAAACCGGCCGTAACATGAATGCAGATTCCAAGCCTTCCGATGGAGGAACGGCCTTCCAGCATGGGCACCAGGCCCTCAGTCCGTGTTCTTTCTACAGTGCGACCCAGATATAACATTCCAGGTTCCAGCAAAAATCCACTTTTGGGTATTTTAAAGCGGTGGATGGGGTTATCCTTTTTCATGTCCAGAGGAAGCTCTGTGTAACAGGCCAAATCCTCGTGAAGTCTCAGGTTATAGGAGTTTGGTCCGAGTTGGCTCTTGTCGTACGGTTCAATAAATATTTTTTTATTCAGTTCCGCCTGAATCTGTTTTCCGGTTAAGATCATAGTTTGTGCCCCTGACAGTTCTACTGGAGTATAACATGGTATCTGAGGATCTTGTTTCACGGGATTTGGAGATGGAAATCAAGGCCGGGATTGGAAACTGGTCTAAAAACCCCCAGGCACTTCTGAATCTTTTGTATAAATATTCCTTTGAAATGAATCTGGATTCTCTAAGGGGTGTGGCTCTCATGGCCCAAATCTCTCCCATACAGATCTGGGCAGCCTACGAAGACTGGCTCAAAAAGCAGGATGAGGCGGTATTAAAAATCTGTGACAATATTACCTGTCTTGGCAAAGGTGCTTTAGAGATCAGAAGGCACTTCAAAAAAAAACCTCCGGCTGGGATTGAAATTCAATGGATCCAATGTCTTGGTGGGTGTGCGTCGGGGCCTTGTGTTCAGTTTCGTGGACGACTGCTGACACAAATGAGTCTAAAAAAGGTTGAAGAGCTAATCCAGGCAGAAACCCAAATACCATAAGCCTGACGGGGAATTTCAGCACAAATCAGCTTAAATTCTTCAGGCTTTTATAGGTTGAAGTATCCATTAAACAATGCTATTTTGCACGGGTAAATCCTGAGTTTGCCAGGAGTGCGTCCGGCCACGGCCTTAACCTTAAAGGGGAGAAGACAATAATGACCTGGGCACGAATAGTTGCTTTGTTTACTGCTATAATTCTGTTAGCTGCTCTGATGCCATCAGCTACCTTGTTACAGGCAGCCGAAGGTGCGACCAATGCGGGACATGGAGCCATACAAGGGCTGTCTCTCATCTGGATTGCTCCATTTGTGATTCTGTTGCTGTCCATTGCAATAATGCCTCTGGTAGCAGAACACTGGTGGGAGCACAACTCCAGCAAGGCTATGATTGCTGTTCCGCTTGGTGTTCTGGTGGCAGGTTATCTGGCCGCATTTCACGGTGGTGCGGGTTTGTATAAAATCTGGCATGCGGTTGAAGAATATATACAGTTCATCACTCTGCTTGGCTCGCTTTATGTGATCTCAGGTGGAATTGTTTTTAGGGGCACCATTATGCCTACGCCAAAGGTGAATACCACAATTTTGGCTGTGGGTGCCGGTATTGCTTCGTTTGTAGGAACAACCGGGGCATCCATGTTATTGATTCGCCCCCTTTTAAGAGCCAACCTAATGCGTAAAAAAATTGTGCATACAGTGGTGTTTTTTATCTTTCTGGTTTCCAACATTGGCGGCTGTCTGACACCACTTGGAGATCCACCCCTGTTTTTGGGCTTTTTGCGGGGAGTGCCATTTGAGTGGACCTTTTCCCTGTGGAAAGAGTGGCTTTTGATGAATGTTGTTCTGTTGACCATCTATTTCATCTGGGACACCAAAAAATACGCTGAGGATTCGGTGGATCCAGTTCCTGCTGATCAGGTCAAACCTGTTGAAATAGCGGGTAAAATCAATTTTATCTTCCTGCTTGGAGTAATTTTGTGTGTGGCCTTTTTAAAGCCAGCCCTTTTAAAAAGTATTGGGTTACATCCTTTTTGTCGTGAGCTAGCAATGATTGCTATGGTTTTATTGTCCATGAAGTTCACACCTAAGGGACTGAGGGAAGAAAACCAGTTCAACTACCACCCCATCACAGAGGTGGCAGTGCTGTTTATTGGAATTTTCCTTACCATGATTCCCGCCCTGAATGCTTTGCAGCAGTACGGTCCAGATTTGGGAGTAAACAAGGCATGGCAGTTCTTTTTGTATACAGGATTATTATCTTCATTTCTGGACAATGCTCCTACCTATGTCGTGTTTTTTGAGCTTGCGGGTACCATGCAGTGGGATTTGGCCGTCTATGGTGAAATTATTGTTGCTGGAGTTCCGAATCTGATTTTAACCGCCGTTTCACTAGGTTCGGTGTTTATGGGAGCCAATACCTATATTGGAAATGGGCCGAATTTTATGGTGAAGGCAATCGCAGAACAGGCCGGTGTGAAAATGCCCAGCTTTTTTGGATACATGGCTTATTCCTTTGGAATCCTGATGCCTCTATTTATTTTATTAAAGTTTATCTGGTTCCAGAATTGACGAATCTGCTGGGCCAAAAATTCAGGACTTTTGGCCCAGTCAGTTGAAATTCGCAGAACAGGAGAGTGTGAAAGATGGACAAACAGATGCTGGATTATAATATCCGGGTGCGGTTGCCAATTATATTGGTCGCTGTGGTCGTGGCTTATTTCGCCACTTTTTTCGCCGGATTTAAAGAGAGAAACATGGTGGGTTATGCTCCCGAGCAGCCGATCAAGTTTTCCCACAAACTGCATGCCGGAGATCTTGGCATGGACTGTAGATACTGCCACACAGCAGCCGAAAAAGGTCGTCATGCCGGGGTCCCTTCCACGGATACCTGTATGAATTGCCACTCTGTTGCCAGGGCGGACATGCCGGAAATTAAAAAATTGAAAGAGTATTTCGATTCCAATGAACCAATCCCCTGGGTTCGTATTCATAAGACTCCCGACTTTGTATATTTTAATCACTCGGTTCACCTTGCTTCTGGAATCGACTGTGCTCAATGCCATGGAGATGTGGCGGGCATGGATGTGGTACAGAGGACAAAACCTTTGAGTATGGGATGGTGTCTTGAGTGCCACCGTACTCCCCAGGAGCAGTTGATAGAAGTTACAGGACCGGATAATCAGAAGTCGGCACAACTTGTTCGCAAACATGCTGGGGGCCAGCATTGTTCCGCATGTCATCGCTAGTTGCAGGGAAGGGATCAATATGGAAACTAAGAATCAGCCCGCATTAATCAGTCGTCGTCAGGCCGTATATGGGCTTGGAACATCTTTTTTTGGGATTCTGTCCTGGTTGGGATTGCGCAAACAGGAGGCGGCTGAGCCCGCTCAGAGCGTAGCCAAAGCAGGTTCTACTCGTGTAAAGATACACCCAACGGCAGTTAGTCGCAGTCCCAGGGGGGCCGCATGAAAGAAATTAAAGAACCAACTTACTGGACAAGTTTCGAGGAGTTGCACAAAGACCCGTCCCATCTTGATGGTCGTACCAATGAGTTTGCAGATGGGGCTGATGAAGTTATTAAGCTGGAAGATATGAGCGGGGTAAGCCGTAGAAGATTTCTGGCTCTGCTTGGTGCTTCTGCAGCATTGGCAGGTACAGGTTGTACCAACTATCGTGGGCATGGAAAAATTGTCAGCTGGTCAAAACAGCCTGAGGGCGTAGTTCTGGGAAGACCAAATTTTTATGCTAGTACCTGCTCGGGCTGTGAAGATGCCTGTGGGGTTCTTGTCAAAACCCGTGAAGGAAGGCCAATCAAAGTTGATGGCAATCCTGAACATCCCATGAATCAAGGAAAAATCTGCGAGAAGGGGCAGGGCTCAGTATTGGCCCTATACAATCCAGAACGCATCAGAAAGCCCATGAAATCGCTGGGTAAGGACAAAGGCTTTCAGTCCCTGGAATGGACACAGATTGACTCGGAAGTGCAGGCTCGATTAAAGGCCCTGGGGACCTCAAGAGTGGCAATTGTTACTAATACGGTGAATTCGCCATCTACAGCCAGGCTTCTTGAATCCTACAGAAGTCAGTTCAAGGCAGATGTATTTGCCTATGAACAGTTTTCCGACTCTACCCGTCAAAAGGCCTGGAAGTTAAGCCATGCCCAGGGTTCGTTTCCTTCCATAGCCTGGCACAAAGCCGATTTGATTCTTGGCTTTGAATCAGATTTTATGAGCGCAGGTTCAGAGCGCATGAAAACGGTCAGGGAAATAGCATCCCGCCGAAGTCTTGATAACGGTAATCACTTCACAAGAATTGTGCTTGTGGAGGGTGATGTATCTATGACTGGAGCAAACGCAGATATTCGTCATGCGATTAGCCCTGTATATCATCTCGATATTGTTCTGGGACTTCTACATGAAATTTCTGTAGTTCGCAAACTGTCTGATTATGGATCCAATCCTTCTTTTTTGAAGTTGGTTTCGGGAATGGATCTTAAATCGGTATCTGAGAAAACAGGGTTAGATTTAGCCTCTCTAACAGGACTGGCAGATGATTTGGTGGCCAATCGTGGAAAAGCTATTGTGCATGCTGGAGATTTACACAGCTTGAATGTACATCTGGCAGTCAACCTTTTAAATGCAGCCCTTGGCAACCAGAAGCTTTATGAGACAAAGCAGAGCAAGGTTCAATTTTTCCCTGTCCACAGTACCCAGGAACTCAAGGCATTAAGTGATGCACTGCTGGCAGGCATCTATTCGGTAGTGATTCATCTGGACTGTAATCCGGTCTATGATTTGCCAGCCGATTTAAAATATGCTGAGGCACTTGGCAAGGTTTCTACAGTGATTACATTTGCGCAATTGCCTTCAGAAACAACCCATCTGTCACACTATGTCTTACCTGATAACCATGACTTTGAATCCTGGGGAGATTACCAGAACAAAGAGGGGATTATTAGCCTGCAGCAGCCGGTTATTTCGGCCATTTATGACACAAGGCAGGCAGAAGGCTGCCTGTTATCCTGGTCAACAGCAAAACCTTACACCCAGGACCTTTGGCATGATTTTGTCCGTAACCGCTGGGAAAAAGAGTTTTATCCGGGCCTGAAACTTTCGGCTGACTTTGTCAGTTTCTGGAATTCCTGTCTGCATGATGGGGTATTTCAGTTTGCTTACAAACCATCTCAATTGTCCCCAATTATTGTAGAACAGACTGTTTCATCCGTGCAAAAATCCCAAAGCACTGGTTTTACTCTGATTCTAAGACCTTCCTATTCAGTAGGTGATGGACGGTTTGCATCCAATGGATGGCTACAGGAAATGTCTCACCCTATTAGTCGGGTAACCTGGGACAATTATGTGGCTGTTGCGCCTGCCGTAGCCCGAAAACTTAAAATCAGTTCTGAGGATAATGTTTCCATCAAGGTTGGGGAGGAGAAAATGATTCTTCCAGCCTTGGTGCAACCTGGATTGAATGAAAATACCCTGGTAGTTGAAATTGGGTATGGTAGACAGAATTCAGGGGTAGTGGCCACCGGGGTGGGTTTTAATGCCAACCGGTTCCTTAAATCTAGTGGGGGCCTGTCAGCCCATATCTATGATGGAGTTGAGCTTAACAAGGCGGTAGGAAGTTATACCTTAGCTTCCATTCAGGAGCATCATCAGATTGACCTGAAGGGCCCTGGAATACTGCTTGAGAAGCTGACAGATCCCCATCTACGCCGTGAAATTATTCGTGAAAATTCTCTTACTGCCCATCAGGCTGACCCACAATGGCTGGCCAAACGGCAGGAATTCAAAAAGAAGCATGTCTTTAGCATCTACGAAGAAGAGCAGAAGTATCCGGATGTAAAATGGGCCATGAGCATTGATCAGAACAAGTGCAATGGCTGTGGAATCTGTGTTGTAGCCTGCTCCTCGGAGAATAATATTCCTGTGGTGGGTAAGGACCAGATCAAGAGGGGCCGAACCATGCACTGGCTCAGAATTGACAGGTACTATTCAGGGAAGGCGGAAACCCCAAAAATTTCCTTTCAGCCAATGCTTTGTCAGCATTGTGACAACGCTCCCTGTGAAAATGTGTGTCCAGTAGGAGCAACTACACATAGTCCTGAAGGTTTAAATGATATGGCCTACAATCGTTGTGTGGGTACAAGGTATTGTGCCAACAACTGTCCATACAAAGTGCGCCGTTTCAATTTTTATGATTTCCGCTCCAACTTTGCCAAAGGACACTATTACAATGAGCCTATGGATTTAGCCATGAATCCTGAAGTGTCAGTAAGGTCCCGAGGGGTAATGGAAAAGTGCTCCTTCTGTGTGCAAAGAATTATGGACAGCAGACAGGAAGCCAAAAAAGCAAAAGTACAGTTTAATGGTTTGGGTGTAACCACCGCATGCCAGGATGCCTGCCCTACAGAAGCGATTCAGTTTGGCAATGTGAATCAACCTGAAACAAATGTAGCAAAAGCCAGAGAACATGAACTGAATTATCATGTGCTGGAGGAATTGAATGTTAAGCCGAATGTTACCTATTTGGCCCGCCTGCGCAACAGCCGTGAGGAGGTAAAATCGTGAGTTTAGATTTTTCCAAACCAATCCCTCTATTTGAAGGAAAGGTAAGTCTCTCACAACTGGATGACGCAATTGCGGCACCAATGGAAAAACCAGACAACACCCGGTTTTTAATGGCAATGGGTGTTTGCAGTATTCTACTTGCAATTGGTGGGGCTTCCTTGTTTCAGTTATTAAGATACGGAACTGGATCCTGGGGCTTGAACAGCCCTGTTTTCTGGGGCTGGGCGATTGTCAACTTTGTATTCTGGGTTGGTATCGGACACGCTGGAACCCTGATTTCTGCGATTCTGTTTTTGATGAGACAGAAGTGGAGAAATTCCATTGCCCGTTTTGCGGAGGCAATGACAATTTTTGCGGTTATTACAGCATTAACCTTCCCGCTTCTGCACACGGGGAGGCCTTGGCTGGCCCACTATCTGCTACCCTATCCTA
Source organism: Candidatus Cloacimonadota bacterium (assembly GCA_019454875.1). Lineage (GTDB taxonomy): Bacteria > Muiribacteriota > UBA6191 > UBA6191 > UBA6191 > UBA6191. Next base: position 16,307 of record JACFNL010000009.1, read on the forward strand.
ACGAAAGAGCAATGTGGGTGAACTTCCGTTCTCCTCTTCTGTGGGATGTTTTTGCCGTATCAACCTACTTTACGGTGTCGTTGGTATTCTGGTATGTAGGTCTTATTCCTGACTTTGCTACTATGAGAGACCGGACCAAGCACAAAATCAAAAAGTTTGTGTATTCCCTGTTTTCTCTGGGATGGAGACACTCAAACCGCCACTGGCAGCACTATGAAAGAACCTATCTGATTCTGGCAGGACTGGCCACACCGCTGGTATTGTCCGTTCACTCCATCGTATCCTTTGACTTTGCTGTCAGTCTGATTCCAGGCTGGCACACAACAATTTTCCCTCCATACTTTGTTGCAGGTGCGATTTTTTCAGGCTTTGCCATGGTAGTGACCGTGCTGGTTGTGGTGAGGGTAGTTTACAAGCTCGAACACATTATTACCCTGGATACCCTGGAGAGGATGAACAAGGTAATTATGGCAACCGGACTCATGGTTGGATATGCCTATGGTATGGAGTTTTTTATTGCCTGGTACAGTGGGGTTGAAGCAGAACAGTATGTGTTTTTAAACCGGGCATTTGGACCATACGCCTGGGCCTACTGGATCATGATCACCTGTAATGTTGTAATTCCTCAGCTATTCTGGTTCCGCCAGGTTCGCAGAAGTGTAGGTCTGATGTTTGTCATTTCGATATTTGTAAATATAGGTATGTGGTTTGAGCGCTTTGTAATTACAGTAACCTCTCTTCACAGAGACTTTCTGCCTTCAAGCTGGGGCTACTACAGTCCAACTATCTGGGATGTCGGGTTATATATTGGAAGTTTTGGAGTATTTTTTACTGGAGTGGTACTGTTTGCCCGATTTATGCCAGTAATTGCCATGGCCGAACTGAAGGCTGTTGCTCCTGGTGCGCAACCAACACATCATCATGGAGGACATCATGAGTAATCGCAAACTGCATTCGATTACAGCACTCTTTGATACACCCGATTCCATCATGCATGCTGCGGAAGCGGTCAGGGATGCCGGATATCAGAAGTTTGATGTGAATACACCCTATCCACTTCATGGCATGGATGATGCCATGGGGCTAAAGCCAACTCTCTTGCCATTTACCACCCTGTTTTTTGGTTTGACTGGCTTAGCGATTGCTGTTGGGTTTCAGTGGTATACCTCTGGGGATTCAATTGGAGCAATTTCTGGAACTACCCTTGGTCTTCCCTACTGGCTGGAAAGATATCCATTAGTCATCGGTGGCAAACCCCTGTTTTCACTGCCTGCTTTTGTTCCGGTAATGTTTGAACTGACAGTTCTTCTGGCCGCACTAGGTACGGTGGCCTGTCTGATTGCAATATTTTGTAAACTTCCAGCAAATGGCCATCCCTTGCATGACAGCCGCTATATGGAAGCAACCAGTTGTGACCGGTTTGGACTTTGTATTGAGGCCTCCGACCCACTATTTGATGAGGCAAAAGTTAAAGCGTTTCTTGAGAAACTTGGGGGCAAGGACATTGAATTGATCTATGAAGCCCCAAAACTTCAAATCAGTCCGGTGTCAACCATGGGATTTGTGACGGTGCTTGCCGTAATTGCTATCGGTGCGTCGGGCAAGACATGGTTTATATATAACATCATGCTGTATCAGGCTCCCTGGACCTGGATGGACATACAGCCCAAGGCAAAACCCCAGGCTGAAATGGCATATTTACCAAGCGGGCTGGCAATGTTGCCTCCTGTGCCTGGAACCGTTGCCAGAAATTTTATGCCCTATGCCTATTCCAGTCAGCCAGAAAAAGCTGGTGAAATGCTGAGTAACCCATATCCAAAGACTTCAGAGTCCCTTGCGAAAGGAAAGACTCTTTACAACATCCATTGTAGTGTATGTCATGGATATCAGGCTTCCGGGGATGGAAGACTTAAGGGGCAATTTCCAAATCCACCTTCCTTACATTCTGAAAAATCAAAAAATTGGAATGATGGACAGTTCTTTCATGTGATTACCGAAGGACAGAATGTAATGTCCGGGTATGCCAAGCATATAAGCGTTGAAGACCGCTGGCATATCGTAAACTATATCAGAGCTTTGCAACGCGCTTTGGATGCAAAGGAGACGGATCTGCAATGAGTAAACACACAGTAGATTACAACGCCTCTCAGGACTACAAAACCTATAAACTGCTGGGAGCTGTACTTGTGGCTCTTGGTGGAATAGGGGTTCTGGGAGCATTTCAGGCAGATGTCTATCGCAGTTGGCACTGGCTTTTGATCATGTTTTTGTTTCTGGTGAGTATTGGACTGGGGAATCTTTTTCTGATTGCCCTTGAGTATCTGGTGAACGCTAACTGGAGTACCCCAATCCGAAGAATCAGTGAGAGTCTTAGCGGGGTTTTGGTTCCGGCGGCAGGATTTGCTCTGGTGATGCTGGCTTTTGGTTCACATAAGCTTTTTCATCACTGGATTGAACCACCGGATGCGATTGTGCAGGGAAAGGTCAGTTACCTCAATATGCAGTTCTTTACCGTCAGGGTGATTCTGTGTTTTGGTGCCTGGCTTCTTTTCAGGGCATTGTTCTTAAAAAACAGTCGGGCCCAGGACAAAGATGGGGACCAGGTATACACCAGAAACAATGTGAAATATTCCACAGTGTTTATGCTTGTGTTTGCCATCAGTATTTCTGTGGCCGCAATGGACTGGATCATGAGTCTTGATCCACACTGGTTTTCCACAATGTTTGGGGTCTACTATTTTGCGGGAACCCTGGTTTCTGCAGTGAGTGTTTTGACTTTGTTCACGATTCATCTGAGGGAGAAGGGTTATCTTCCTGGAGTTAGCCGAGACACCTATTACAGTCTTGGTCTGATGATGTTTGCCTTTAACACATTCTGGGCCTACATTGCATTTTCCCAGTTCATGCTGATCTGGTATGCAAACCTTCCTGAGGAAACCCTCTGGTTTATCAAAAGGTGGGAGGGAGGCTGGATGTATGTCACCTGCGCCTTGATGATATTCCACTTTGTATTGCCATTTTTTCTCTTGCTTTCAAGAACGGTTAAGACCATACCTTCGTTTCTGGCATTTATGGCAAGGTGGCTGATTCTGGCTCACTTTCTGGATTTATATTGGCTGGTAATGCCAAATTACATTCCAAAGGAGGGAGCATCGGTTTTTGGTCTGGTCGATATCAGTTTTATTGTACTGGCAATTGGGTGCATTATGCTCTGGTTCCATAAGGAATGTTCTAAAGCGAATCTGATGCCAATCAAGGATCCTAAATTGCAGATGGGTCTGGAATTCAAATTATAATGCTGGGGTGTGGAATGGATAAATCTACAATAGTTCAGGCATATACAGCGGTAGTGATAGGTTGTTTTGGCCTTCTAAGTTTTAAGGGAAACAAGGTGGAGGAATGGACCCCGCTTCTGATCGATCGTCACTATGTTGAAGTCGAGCAGGAGGCAGGTCAGCAGACTGCTGCCGTGAATCTGTCTTCTCTTGGGAAACCGGGGGCTGAAGTACTTGCAAAAGGTAAAGCCTTGTACAATCAGAACTGCATGTTCTGTCACGGTGAGAAGGGTTTGGGGGATGGAGCTGCTGGTGCTGCAATGAACCCAAAACCACGAAACTTTTTCGATACGGGTACCTGGGTTAATGGCAGAAACTACGCTGGGTTGTTTAAGACCTTAAAAAGTGGTGCAGGAACCCTTATGGCACCCTATGACACCCTTCCCGTTGAAGATCGTATTGCCATGATTGAATACATTCGTGAAGAGTTTCAGGGGTCATCCAAGGTGGCGGTGACAGATTCCGAACTTCAGGAAATGGATAAACTCTATTCCCTGTCTAAGGGAGTAAGATCGGCCTCCAAAATACCGGTTCCCAAGGCTTTAGAAATTGTGGCTACAGAAGAGGCCCAAAAAGTGGAGCGGTACAGACAGATCCTTGAACTTTTGATGTCAGCCGACTATCTGCCAGGACAGAAGGAGTTTGTCTCAATTGTTGGAAATGGAGAGTCTGCCATTAAGATTCTTTCTGAAAATCAGATCTGGAAACGGGATTCATTGAGCCTTGCCCGTGTGGTTTCTGGCTCCAATGACAATCGGGCATTCCGGGCAAGTGCAGCTGGTTTAAGCCGCGAAGACTGGGAATTGATGTATCAGTTTTTAAGGACGATGATCTAGGCTTCACATGAAGTATTTAATTCAAATTAGTTTGCCCATTCTGCTTCTGATGAATTGTTTTTCATCGGAAACCGGCTTAAAAAATGTTCCGGCTCAGGACTCTGAACTAGCCATTGGGATTGAGGAAAAGCTTGGGGGAATGATCCCCCTTGATCTCTCGTTTAAAGATGAAGCAGGTGCCGATGTCACTCTGTCCAGTTACATTGACAAGCCTGTTATCCTGACCCTTGTATATTATCGTTGCCCAGGTATTTGCAGTCCTCTTTTAGAAGGATTGACCAAGGCAATTGATAGAATGAAGATTAAGTCTGGACAGGACTACAAGCTTGTGACCCTTAGTTTTGACCCGACTGAGACTCCAGAGCTTGCAAGGCAGAAGAAGGCGAACTACTTAAAGACTATGAAAAATCCTCCTGAGGATAAGGATTGGGTCTGGCTTAGTGGAGATGAAGAAAGTATTCGTAAAGTAACGGACGCAACCGGATTTCGGTATAAACGGGAAGGTAAGGATTTTATTCATTCAGCCACACTGATGGCAGTGTCGCCCAGTGGAAAAATAAGCCGATATTTGTACGGCACTTCCTTTTTGCCCTTTGATATTCAGCTGGCTTTGGCTGAAGCTCAGGCCGAAAGAACTGGGCCGACAATAGCAAAACTTCTGAAGTTTTGTTTCAGTTATGATCCGGGTGCTAAAAAATATGTATTGCAGGTTACACGAATCATTGGAACAGTGATGTTAATGATCCTCGCAGGATTCCTCTTGTTTCTGGTCTATGGAGGCCCCAAGAGAACAGATGTTGATCAGGATGTGAAAGGATAGTGGTTATGGGTGCAGGAGCTAAGGCGTTTTATCATGATGACGCTGTTGTTTTTGCGGGAATGTTCCAGGCAGTTAAAAAAGCCGGAAAAAATTCCAGTGTATTTAGAGCGATTGCCTGGGTTTTATCCTGGATATTGAGTACAGATCACAAGCGGGTCGGAATTTTGTACTTTGTGGCAATGTTCAGCTTTTTTTCAGTTGCCGTTAGCTTAGGCATCATGATGAGGCTGGAGCTGTTTCAGTCAGGTCAGCAGTTTTTTGAGCCCAAAACTTATAATGCAATGTTTACCCTGCATGGGGTAATCATGACATTTCTGTTTATTGTGCCAGGGATTCCTGCAATTTTTGGAAATTTTCTTTTGCCCCTTCAGCTTGGAGCAGCCGATGTGTCCATGCCAAGACTAAATCTGGCAAGCTGGTACATGTACATAATTGGTGCAATCATGGCGGTGGTGTCCCTGTTCTCAAATGGAGGCGCACCCGATGGTGGCTGGACCTTTTATGCACCCTATTCCATCCAAACACAGACCAATGTTTCTCTGGCTCTGGTAGCTGCTTTCACGCTGGGACTTAGCTCCATATTCACAGGAATGAACTTTTTGACCACGATTCACAGGCTAAAAGCACCCGGTATGGGCTGGTTTGATATGCCTTTGTTTGTGTGGTCCTTGTATGCCACCGCCTGGATTCAGGTTCTAGCCACTCCTGTGGTCGGTATTACCCTGCTTTTGACAGTAATGGAAAGAACCCTTCAGATTGGGATTTTTAATCCAAGTCTGGGCGGGGATCCGGTACTGTATCAGCATATGTTCTGGATTTATTCCCATCCTGTAGTGTATGTGATGATTCTTCCAGCTATGGGTGTTATTTCAGATGTATTGCCAGTGTTTGCCAGAAGACATATCTTTGGTTACAAGGCGATTGCCTACAGTACGATGGCCATTGCTGGTTCCGGTTATTTTGTGTGGGCACACCATATGTTCACCAGTGGTATATCTGATGTGGCAAGACTGGTGTTTTCTTTTATTACCTTTCTGGTAGCGATTCCTACGGCAATTAAAATATTTAACTGGCTTGCTACCTTGTACCGGGGTTCTATTCAGATTGATCCACCCATGTTATGGGCATTGACCTTTTTGTTTACCTTCAGTATTGGTGGTTTGACAGGTCTGGCCTTAGGTGCCGTGGTTACAGATATTCACCTGCATGATACATATTATGTTGTGGGACACTTCCATTATGTGATGTTTGGTGGTGGTGGAGTCGGGATGTTTGCCGCACTGCATCACTGGTTTCCTAAAATCACGGGAAGAATGTACAACTTCTTTCATGCCAAGGTGTCCTGGTTTTTCTTTTTTGTCGGATTTAACATGCTGTATTTCCCGATGCTGATTCTGGGCGTTATGGGCATGCCAAGACGGTACCATGACTATTTGCCTCAGTACGATTTTCTGAATTCTGTAGCTACTATAGGCTCGTGGATTATGGTGTTTGGAATTCTTTATATGTTTGCCAATCTTTTGAAAGGTCTGCTCAGTGGAGAAAAAGCTGGATCCAATCCATGGAATGCCAAAACTATGGAGTGGGAGACTCAGTCACCCCCAGTACTGCATAATTTTGAAAAGCAGCCAAAAATGGTACATGGACCTTATGATTATGAAGGAGAATGGGTCAAATGAGTTCACACGCAGCATCTCATCCCCAGGACGCTCATTCGGATAATCCGCACGCGGATTATATCGGAGACAAAGTAGGTTTCTGGTTCTTTCTTTACACAGAACTAGTATTGTTCGGTGGCCTGTTTCTGGGATACTTTTTTTACCACATGAAATATAAAGAGGCATTTCATGAGGCAGGTTCCCATCTTAATGTATTTATGGGTGCCGGAAATACGGTTGTACTTCTGACAAGTTCTCTGACAATGGTAATGTCGCTAACAGCTCTGCAAAAGAGAAAAAAGGGGCTTAGCCTTTTGTATCTTGGCATGACAATTCTGTTTGCATTGGCATTTATGGTAGTGAAGTATTTTGAATGGGGGGCAAAGTTCAGCTATGGTCTGTACCCAGGCTCCGAGATTCTTCAGTCCAGCCATTCTGATGGGGTTATCATATTTTACGGTCTGTATTTTGTAATGACAGGTACGCATGGGGTGCATGTGGTTTTGGGTCTTTTGGCCCTAAGCTGGATGTTTGTCTGGGTATGGCAGGGAAAAATTCATGCTGATGACTATGCTTACCTGGAAAATGTTGGACTGTACTGGCACTTGGTAGACTTAATCTGGATCTATCTGTTTCCACTGCTTTATCTGGTGGCCTAAGGAGTAGCGATGGGTTCTCATGAACAATCTCACGACCACGATCATCATATCATTGGGTATGGTACTCACCTTGTAATCTATTTTGGCTTGCTGCTTCTGACTGGTTTGACCGTGGCAGTGGCCCGGGTCAATCTGGGAGAACTGAACCTTTGGGTGGCAATGCTGGTGGCTACATTCAAGGCAGCCCTGGTGATCCTTTATTTTATGCATATGAAATATGAACACAAACTCATTCAGTTTCTGTTCGTCATTGCTTTGTTGGCTTTGTTTTTGCCTTATGGAGCCGTATTTATTGATTACTTGCATCGCTGATTCAGGCATCCAAGGCTTGAGTAGGGGAGTTAATTATGTTTTCTGATGTCGCAGATACAGTCAAAAATGCAGACTTTGCGTTTTTGATCATTTTTTCGCTGTGCATCTTCTTTTTGGTACTGAACACAGCGATTATGATCTTTTTCTGCTGGCGATACAGTCGCAAGCGAAATCCGGTGCCAACACAAATAGAGGGTCATTTGGGGCTCGAACTGTTCTGGACAATTGTTCCGACAATATTGGTGATGGGCCTGTTTTATATCGGAATGGGTTTTCAAAAGGATTCTGAAGTTCCCGAGGATGCCATGGTCATCAAAGTTACGGGCAGAATGTGGTCCTGGACTTATGAGTATGCCAATGGCAAGATCGGATCCGACCTGGTTTTACCCATTGGAAGGGCCGTGAAGCTGGAAATGACTGCCCCCAAAGGTGATGTTTTGCACAGCTTTTATATCCCGGCCTTTCGTATTAAGCGGGATGTATTACCGAATCAGACCACTATTCTTTGGTTTGTGCCCAAAACAACTGGGGAATACAATGTTTTTTGTGCCGAATACTGCGGGTTAAGCCATTCTAAAATGATTGGCAAACTTAAGGTAGTATCCGCCTCCGAGTTTAAGGACTGGTATGGGGATGACTCACCTGTGAAGCAGGAAGGACCTGAAGTTGGTCAACGAATTGCCGTAGCCAATGGATGTATGGGATGCCACAGTACTGATGGTTCCCGTATGGTTGGACCTACCTTTAAAGGTCTTTGGGGACGCAAAGGTCAGCTTCTTGTGGATGGAAAAAAAGTAGATTATGTTGCTGATGAGGCATACATTCTCAAGTCCATCAAACAGCCCAACGCGGAAGTGGTGGATGGGTATCCTAATGCCATGATTGCCAATCAGCTTGGGGATGAAGATATAAATCATCTGATTACTTACTTTAAGAGCCTTCAATGAGTGAGTTGGCATCAGTTTCGTCAAAGTCTCTATTAAGTTCCTTAGTTGAGCTTTGTAAGCTAAAAATTACTGTGGCGGTTACGATCACCACAGTAGCCGGGTATGCACTCGGTGCAGCCAGAATTGATTCCGCAATCATTCTGCCTACTTTTGGACTTTTCCTTGTAGCCAGTGGTTCGGCAGCTCTGAACCACTGGCAGGAAAGGGACACAGATGCCCGCATGAACAGAACACGCGAGAGGCCAATCCCTTCGGGCAGGATATCTGCACTTCAGGCTGCCTGTTTTGCCTTTTTCCTGGTCATTAGCGGGGCAATGATTCTTTATTTTCAGTCTGGACTTACAGCGAGCCTTCTTTCACTTTTAGCAATGATCTGGTACAACGGATTTTATACACCGTTAAAAAAGGTCTCGGCTTATGCCGTAGTTCCTGGAGGGCTTATTGGATCGATTCCACCTATGGTTGGCTGGGTAGCTGCCGGACGGGGAGTGCTTGATCTTGAGATACTGGCCTTTGCCTTTTTTATATTTCTGTGGCAGGTGCCCCATTTCTGGCTCTTGTCCATGTTTTTGGGACAGGACTATGAAAAGGGTGGATTTCCCTGTATCAGTAATCTGTTTTCTGAAGCCCAGATGAGACGGATTATTTATAGCTGGAGCGTAGCTACAGTAATATCTCCTTTCCTGATTCTTGGTGCTACAGGAGAGTTCTCTCTGGTTTTGAGTCTGATTATAGCTGGCCTGGGATTTTGGCTACTCCAGAAACATTCTGTATTGGTGAGGCCATTGGCTGGTGTTGTTAGTTATAAAAAAGCGTTTATGCAGATAAATTTTTACGCATTGATGATAATGGTTACCCTGGTCGCACATCGACTGATGGTTTAAGGAGTTCTTAGTCATGGCAAGTTCATTGATTCTGCAACCTAGTGAGGATTTAGTATTGCTACTGGATATTTTGAAGGCAGTGACCCTCATAGTTTTCCTGCCTGGTCTTGGGGTAATTATTGGTTCGGCTTCTGTGGCTTTTGTATTTGGCTGTCTAGGAAGGCAGAGCGGGGATCAGAAATACATTTTTGGTGCCCACAAGATTCTCTCAAAAATGCAATTAAGCAGTGGATTGAATTTTTTGTTCACCAGTGTCCCTATTCTTAGTCTGGCCCTCATTTATGCCCAGACTCTTTATGGAACAGAAAGTCAAATTGGAGTGGCCCTCCTAGTCACCTTTCTTTTGGCCATGTTAAGTACCTATTTTCTGAATCGCTACATTTATGATGTGGAGCAGGAAGTTCATGCGATTAGGGTTCTTGAGCATTTAAATATTACAAGTCCAGCTGGCAAGGTTATGGCTTCAGAAATAGCCCATCACAAAGATGCCCATGCTCAGACTCAGGGCCTGCATGGATCTTTTGGTATTGTCGGATTGATGCTGGCCTCCCTTTTTGCCTTTGCCTGTATGGATGTGGTCTTTCACCCGGAAAAATGGGAAAATTTTACTATTGTGACTCTTTTGTTGAGCGTGAGCATGTGGGCACAGTGGTTTGGGTTTATCTGTATGGGATTTACCCTGACTGGTGCAGGGTTTATGATTCTTTTTAGAAAAGATACCGAATGTGAATGTCTGGGTAAACTTGGAGAATGTGTTGCCTGGGGTTTTGGCCTGAGCCTTCCTCTTTTAAGTCTGGCTACAGCATTTACCCTGCCTGATGCAACCTGGTCACTAGGACTTAGTATTCTCAGTATTTTAGGTGTTGGTTCACTGACATTGGCATTAGTCAATATATCCGGTTCTCAAAGCCGAGGAATTCTGGCCTCAGGCTTTTTTGTGCTGGTGTGCCTTCTGTTCACTACTACAACTGAGGCCGTCAAATTGACACTGGTGTTTCGCAATGCCACCCACGATCATCTGCAAAAGGTGATGGTAGTCAAGGATAAATCAGCCCATTAGTTTTTGAGTTCAAAATGAGAGGGTGGCACGGGCTTCAGCCCAGTTGCCAGTAGTTAAAGGAACAGGGATTTCTACACTAAGGGAGGACAGTTGCCTGTCTTCCCCATCAAGCATTCCATTTTCATTGGTATCGTGAAGTATGGCGATCTTTAATTTGCGACCCACGGGAAGCTCATAAAAGGTCAGACTGTTGGAATAGAGAAAATCTGCTTTTAATAGTTCATCCTTGGGGGGATTCAGAATCTGTATGTAATAGGTCCCCTCATTAGGAGTTGTTATCTCCAATTGACCCCGGTTTACAGGGGATAGCTCGAGATATGCATTGATTCTAGGGGTTTTCTGAGGATCAAAGGTAGTGCAAAACTCCCGTTCCATCAAACTCAGATCACTGTTTTCATCAAAATCAGGACAGGCCATAACTGGTTCAGGTCTTTGCCAGTCAATCTGAAAGGGGATAGCTCCATCCGTTGTGGCACTGCTTAGTGCGAAGGATCCTAAAACATTTTCAATATTGGGAAAGCTGGTATTCTGGTACAGCACGATTTTTCCAGCCCTTAAACTGGAATGAGTATGGATTACTCCGGAAATACCAGATTTAGGGTTATTGGGAAGTTTCAGATCCCAGCTACTGTAGTCCTCGCGTAAATCCAGCCGGATAGATTGTACTGATGTACGGGATAAGGGTGCATCAGACCAGGCATTTTCAGTATCATAAAAGATAAAGTCATAATAGTCCTTAAGAAGGAATGGAAACTCTGAAACCTGACTGGGCGAAATCCTGGCCAGAATCTGATCGCGAATGCGAATATCTAGCCAGTTTTGGGGGGCTTCATTTTTGAGCTTGACCTCAATATGTTCGTTAAAGGTGTGGGTGATTTCAGTTTTGTTAACATGTTTAACCTCATCAAGGGTAAAGATCAACACATCATCAGCAAACGGATAACTAAACTGTATCAGCCAGTTGCCGGGCTCAAGATCATGAAGTTTGAGAACATCCTTATTAGAGCAGGCTCTGGGCATTTCTCCAAAATCCCTGTAAATACAGACCTCAAGTCGATCCGGCTTGTTTATCATTTCCAGGGAAAAGGGGCGGAAGGGCACCAGATATTCCACAGAAATTTCGGCCTTTGGTGCAAACTGACCCAGATAAGAAACAGAAAGAGGATTTAAAGCCTCAAGAATCCCGTTTTGTTGTTTGTCCTCAAGAATTACAAATCCAGATACATCTTCCATGACAGGCAAAATAAGTGAGCCATTTGCAGGCAAGGGTAAACTGAACATCCCCTGCATGGATTTACTTAGGAGCATTACACCAAGCTTTTCGTTGGGGGGTAGGCTTTTAACATCAACAAAATATCCAGGCAAAGCATCCAAATCAAACAGGATTTGTTCCTTATCCTGAGGGTGGCTAACAGGGCTTTTTGGATGTAACCAGACTGGCTCCATCGGTAAATCAATCAATCCATTTTTATTTTTATCCTCGTAGATTCCTAAAACCCAGTTACCACGAGCGATAAATGAGAATTGAAATGTCTGGTTCTCTACAGGGGTCTGGTAGTTTGGGGCTAGAAGTCCATAATATCTTCTGGTGTTGATGGAGTCAGGTTGCAGGGCAAATGCAAACAGGAGTTTATCTTCCCCCCCATACACCTTGCCTGACAGGATATCTAGTGGGGCATCTATGGTCTGAAACACAGCTGCCACCGGCTTGGAATTGGCAACAGCTGTATTTACAATCAAAAAAGCGAGTACTAGCAGGCAGACCATGCTAGATATTCTCTCACTTAACAACCAGATTGAGAAGTTTGTCAGGGACCAGAATCACTTTTACAGGTTCTTTTCCTTCCAGATATTTTTGCACTTTTTCCGAGGCACGGGCCATTTTTAGGCATTCCTCCTGATTTAATCCAGGAGTGATCTGAATCTGATCCCTGACTTTTCCATTGATCTGAATGACCAGGGTTACCATATTTTCAATCAGATATTCTTCATTAGCCACGGGCCAGATACATTGACTGATGGAACTGCTATGGCCAAGTTTCTGCCACAATTCTTCACAGATATGAGGTGCAAAACCAGACAATAAAATCAGAAGTGTTTCTACGGATGATTTAGATAAAGCCTCCTGCTTTTTAAACTCGTTTAGGCATTCCATCATCTTGGCAATTGCAGTGTTAAAATACAGGCGATCAATGTCCGCTGTAACATCACGAATGGTACGGTGAAGGACTCTTAATGTCTCAAGACTGTCCTGAGAGCAAAAGGTCACGGCATTTCCATGATCATCTTCTACCAAAGACCAGATGCGGCGCAAAAATTTACTCAGTCCGGTAATATTGTCTGTATTCCAGTTTTTAACCCGGTCCAGTGGACCCATGAACATTTCATAAAGTCGAAAGGAATCGGCTCCAAAACGGGCAACAATATCATCAGGATTGATTACATTGCCTAAAGACTTGGACATTTTTTGACCGTCTTCCCCAAGAATCATTCCCTGATTAAAGAGTTTTTTAAAGGGTTCACTCGTGCTGACAAGGCCAAGATCATAAAGAACCTTATGCCAGAAACGGGCATAAATAAGGTGCAGTACAGCATGTTCTGCCCCTCCAAGATAAAGATCCACATTCATCCAGTATTTTTCAGCCTCTTCGTCCACAAACCTATGCTGGCAGTCAGGAGAGATGAAGCGCAGATAGTACCAGCAGGAACCGGCCCATTGTGGCATGGTGTTAGTTTCAAGCTTTCCTCGAATTCCTTTGTATGTATAATTCACCCAGGAATCGATTGTGGCCAGAGGACTTTCTCCTGTACCGGAGGGTTCGTAACTTTCAACATCAGGCAGAACCAGGGGTAAGTCGGCCTCATCAATGGCTATCTGTTCTCCCTGCTCTGTATAAAGAATTGGGATTGGTTCACCCCAGTATCTTTGCCTTGAAAAGAGCCAGTCCCGTAATTTGTATTGGATGGTGCGTTTTCCGAGCCCTGCCGTTTCAAGCCAGAGGATTGTTTTTTCGATGGCTTCACTGACATTAAGTCCATTCAGATTCAATTCAGAGTTTTGAGAATTGATAATTGTGCCGCCAACCCTTTGTACAATTGCTCCCTTAGGCAGTTCACCACCTTCAAGAATTTCTACAATTTCCAGTCCAAACTTTGTGGCAAACTCATAGTCTCTATCATCATTGGCAGGGACAGCCATAATGGCACCGGAGCCATAGCTGATGAGAACATAATCTGAAATCCATACGGGAATTTTTTTGCCTGTCAGGGGATTTATGGCATATCCACCAGTAAACACACCAGATTTTTCCTTCTGCAACTCGGTTCTTTCCAGATCCGATTTTAAGGATGCCTGGCGGCGATACAAGTCGACATCCTGTTTATGTGCAGGTTTTGTTATTTTGTCTACCAGGGGGTGTTCCGGGGCAATTACCATAAACGAGGCACCAAACATGGTATCTGGTCTGGTGGTGTAAATATCCAGGCTTTCTGTCAGTCCATCCAGGGCAAAGAAGGCAGTACATCCCTCAGATCGTCCAATCCAGTTTCTTTGCATTTCTTTGAGATGAACGGGCCAGTCCAAATCATCTAGCCCATCAAGAAGTTTTTGGGCATAGGCTGTGATTTTTAACATCCACTGGCGCATAGGCCGTTTCACAACTGTGTAACCCTGATCGACATGATCCTGAACTTCCTCATTGGCTAAAACCGTTTTTAACTCCTCACACCAGTTCACAGGTGCATCAGAAGGATAGGCCAGGCCCTTTTTGTAAAGCTGCAAAAATATCCATTGGGTCCAGCGATAATAAGAAGGATCGGTTGTGTTGATTTCCCGCTTCCAGTCATAGGAAAAACCCAGCATTTTTAACTGTTTGCGAAAATTATCTATATTTTTTCTATTGCTGGCCTCAGGATGGGTTTTAGTCTTTAAAGCATGTTTTTCTGCAGGAAGACCAAAGGCATCCCAGCCCATAGGATGCAGGACATTAAATCCCTGCATGCGTTTGGTTCTAGCCAGAATGTCGGTGGCTGTATAACCTTCGGGATGCCCGACATGGAGACCCGAGCCACTAGGGTATGGGAACATGTCTAAAATGTAGTATTTGGGTTTCTGGAAATCATCTGGGGTTTTGAATGTATGATTTTCTTCCCAGTAGTTTTGCCACTTGGGTTCAATTTCCTCGGGTCGGTATGCCATGATCGGTAATCCTTATGTCAGACAAATAATTCCGAGGCATCTTATCACAGCCTTGGAAGTGATATAATAAGCCTATGAAAAATTGGATTTTCTTCTTTATGCTTCTTGGTGGGCTTTATGCCTCGGGTGCGGGACTTCCAGGCTTTGATCCAGCTTACCCCAGACCAGCAACAGAGCCATTCACTCCACCCTCTGCTCATGAGGATGATCCCGGTGTATCGGATGGGTATCCAGGGATACCGCATCCCCATCCTGATCCAGGATTTCCCGATGCTAGCTGTATGCATTTAATGCAGCAGATCCAGATGCTTCAGGAACAGGTACGCGCATTGGAAACAGTGATTTTCAGGCTTCAGTCTATGAACCCTGCAACAGATACCTGTGAAAACGGGATTAGCCGTATTCGTATGGCAGTGGAAAACTACAGGCAGGACAAAGAGAAGGAAATTGAGTTTCAAGGCGGGCGGGCGGAATTTGTGAGACTATTCTCTGAGGGGTATCTGAAATCCATACCGGAATGGTATTCTCAGGTTCACTCCGTGAAAAATGAGATTAAATGTGTGCGTGGGAGATAATATGTCGCAGAAGGATATCGAAGCAGAAGTTCTTAGAATGGAAACAGAATGTGTCTTGAAAATTTTTCCGGAATTTGAGAAGACGCAATCCTCACAACTGGCCATGGTTCTTGAATTGGTCAGCCTTCAGTGGCTCTCGTCGAGCCTTCTGGTTAAAAAACATAAACGGGAAGCAGATCGGATGAATCAGGTGATTATGTCCATTGTGTTTCGCTCCATGAATAGCTTTGATGACTTTGAAAAAAGTATTATCAAAGCCAAAATTCTGGATCAGAATATTATGGTTCCGGCTTTGCAGCTGTGGATGAAAACCAAAGAATCCATTCATAACTATCTCCAGAAATCCCGTGCAATTGGCTGATTTTTCTTCTTTGTGGGCCTTGATTCTGCTCCTGATTCCCTTTCTGTTCTGGAGGGATATGATTACTCTGGACGAAAGGCTTAAGGATCCCGAAAATTACTGGCTTGGGGCTTTTCATATTTTTGACTGGAATCTTCTAGAGATTCAACATTTAGTTAAAGAGTTTGAAGCCGATCCATTAAAGATGCATTCAGCTACCGGGGTGGTGGCTAGCCCTGAGGTTTCACTCAGTACCAGGATGTTTTATATTCAGGCCCTTGCCAGGGTAGGGGGACAGTTTGCTGCCGAGATATTGTTTGGGATCGTATATTCAAACAACACGGAGTGGAGACTTAGGGTTCGTGCCCTCGTCATGTTGGGGTTCTGTGATGATTTGACTGAGGAAAGTCTTGATGAACTGCACAACCTGACCCGTCGTGGATTAGGACCTGATGCTCCTGAAGAGGTTCGCAATTCGGCTCTCTTAGCTTTTGGAACCCAGATTCAGAAAATCTGTCGTGATATTGAGGGTTCAGAGGACAGGTGGTTTGAAGTAATTGAAGCCGTCTGTAACCTGCCCGAGTTTGCCCATAGTTCGGTTTCCGTATTTGCCATGGCCAATACAAGACTTCCCCAGGCCGCAGAATACCTCTACCGTGCTCTTGAGGATCAGGATCCACAAAGACGATATGATGTGGCAGCAGTGTTACAGATCTTTCCTGGGCCCAGAACCCGGGATCATCTTCGCAAGGCTATGGCTCTTGAAGATGATCCTGAGATACGCAAGCGTCTGGAAAAAAGTCTGCGCGCAATTCTTTAGTCATTTATCCTAAGTAAAAAGCTCTGGGAGTGGGCGGCAAACTCAGGCGCGTACAGGGATCGGATTTCACTCAGTCCAGTTTCAAATGATCCCTTGTGAAATACCTTAAGAGGGGCTTCAAATACATAGGTCCCTACAGGCATGTACTCAATATAATAGTGGGTGGCTGTATCCTTTGTAGACTCATAGTAGGCCAGTCCGTCCCGATAACGCCAGCCGCTCAGAACAACACCGGGTTCTGTTCCAGAGGCTCTGGACTGTTTCAGATGGACATACTCCAGATCCCGATCGGTTTTAAGAATGAGACGGCTGACTATGGTATCTCCTACCTTTGGCTCAGTGTCTGCAATTGGAACCAGAATCTCGCCTGCATCGGAATCCCTTTTTACAAATACCTGGGCTTCCAGAGAGAGGGCTCCCCCATGATGCGGAGTAATTTTGGAAATGTCTTCAAAATAGTGCCAGTGCAGGCCGCCCCAGGCAATTCCATCCTCCTGTTTTTCCAAAACGATATTACCAAAGGATGCTTCGATCTCCCGCTTTTGAAACGACTTTTCATAAAAGCCAGTGCCAGCTTCCACCTTATCGGGATTGATGGCCACATTACCCAAAAGCACCCTGGTGATTTCTGTGGATGACAATAAATCGCTACCGCTACTTAATAGGGCATGCACGGCATTAGTTGTTGCGGTGGTGGTTTTCCAGTCCCTGGTCTGTTTCTGTTTCAATAACCAGATTTTTAAATTTTTTATATCCTGCTCCGAGGCATTTAACTCGGAAAACACCTCAACCATCATGGCCTGAGTTTCAATGGGGGCACGGTACCAGAAGTGAGAAATCTCTGTGTCCTTCCAATAAAGTCCCATTTCCTCACTAAAAGAAGACCTTTCCTTTAAGGATTTAAGAATCAGGGCAGGGATGTCTTTATCATTGTTTCTAAGAAGGGCCAGGGCTGTATGTCCTTCACTCATACGATTCCCAAGTTTTGTCCAGTACTTGCGGGCCTGTTCCAGAAAGTATTCATAGGCCAGACGGTTTTCTGAAGCAATGGATACATCATTGAGAAAAAATGATCGGGCATAAAGGTATAGGGCGATGGTATTTGTGTAGTTGTTTTCCTCAAGCCGTTTGTATCTGATTATGGATTCATAAGTTTTACGAATTTCCTGATCCAGCCAGGGCAGGGCCTTATGAACCATCTCCTGATCCACCGCAACTCCCATATGGATTAGTCTTCCAAAACCGGAGGCAATATGCAGGGTGGTGTAAAAGCTAGGCCGCCCTTCGGGAAACCAGGGCCAGGCTCCATCAGAGAGCTGCATGGTTTTGAGTTTTTTGGTTGCCGAGGCGACTTCGGAGGCTAATCTGTTTTCATCTAAAAAGTTGGCCAGTCTGGCCTTATTTTTTTCCTCAGCCTGTGCATCCAGTACCCAGGGGGTTTCCAGTAAACCAACAGATTTTAAGGATTCATTTTTGGATAACTGGGACTTCATCGCATCAGTACCTTTCCACTGCTCAAGAACAGTTCTGATTTGTGGGTAGCCCCGTATAACTTTAGAACCCAGTAGATTGGCATAGAGTCGGGCAAAGGCACAGTCTATGGATTCATTTGTAGCTTCTTCCAGAAATGGCAGGGCCTGCAGAGCATACCAGGCAGGATTTGAGGCAATCTGCAAAACCAGCCGTTCGTGACTCAGGGTAGATGAGGAATCGGAATAAAGCAGTTTATCAAATTCAAAGGTTTTGCGACCAGTACCGCTGATCCAAAGAGGGATGGATTCCTGAACAAAAATCCGTCTTGGCAATACGGATAAAAGCTGTTCTTCTCCATCACTCAAATTTGCGGACCGAACCGTGATTTCCCAGCGGATTGGATGAGTAATATCGGGCACAATTACCGGAAAACGGGCGGTTTCACTCTGTCTTTTTGGTATTTGTATTTCCAGAACCGAAGAAGCACATAAATCGCTTGTGATTTCTGCGCCAGTCATTGCATTAAAGAAGCGGATTCTGGCTTCAACCGTCATTTCAGCATCGGTCAGATTACTGATTTTACCGGGGAAATGGATTGTATCTCCCTGTCTTAAAAATCTAGGGGGATTTGGCTCAACCATCAAATCTTTCTGGGTTACAATACTTGTGCTGATTAACCCTGATTGCATGGATTGACTATGGGCCAGGGCCATAAACTTCCATCTTGTCAGGGAATCAGGCATAGTAAATTCCAAGGATACAGTTCCATCATCAGAAACACTGAGATGAGGCTTAAAAAAAGCAGTTTCCCTAAGGTCTGTTCTTGTGGTAACTGGAGGAGGAGTAGGGGATTTAATTCCGTTTTTCACAACGGAACCCCCCTCGGCTTTTTCCTTAAGCTCCATAGATGATCCTGGGGCCGAAGCTGGCATGGGTGCCCCAGCAAATGCATCCACCGCCATCATGGATTCGGCTTCTCCATCCATACTTAAAGACTGTTTGCTCATCAGCCTTCCCATTGGCATGCCTCTTCGCTGCAATTCCACAGGGAAAAATCGTGAGAAATAATACCGGATCTGGGATGGAAGAACTGGATGCCTTCTATCGACACTGGCGTGGCGGATCTGATGTCTGTCAATCCAGTGCAAAAAATCCTTAAGAACCAGATTGATTTCCGGTTCAGATGCCTCGGAGTCCTGGTAGAACAAATCTGAAAAGCCCTTCCAGGAATGGGGCATGTAGGCATCCAAAGATTGATCATAAAGAGTTGCTAGCACTTCAGCCGGATCCAGGGGTTTATCCTTACCTTTTACCTTGATTTTCCAGGTTTCAGTTTCACCGGGACTTAACTTGGAGCGGAAGGTCTCAAAACTCAAGTCCAGTTCCTGGGCCACAAAGGGAACCTGAATCTTTTTTGAGAACTGATAGATCTGGTTTTCCTGAACAAAGAGGATTTGCAGAGTAAATCCCCCCTTAAGTTTTTCTGAGACAGGGTACACAATATCAATTCCATTTTTGCCATTTCTCCAGGAAACATCAAGCACCTGATTTTTGTGGAGAATACTGACTAGCACCGAAGGGTTCTGGTATCCGGTACCAAAATAGGCCTTTAGGGACTGTCCTGGTAAAACAGATTCTGACTCCACAGCAAAAAATGCGGGCAGAGGCAGATCGAATTTATCGGATGCTTCTTTTAAGACCACAAAATTGTGGGTGGTACTGATGGACTCAGACTGGGAATCCTGAGTATTCAGAATGGCTCTGTAGGCCCCGGCTGGCAGACGGACATTGACAGAAGCCACCCCAACAGGTGCATCGTAGTCCACGGTTTGAATCACAGATTGGGTTTCCCAGTGATCTATGTTTGCCAGATCACGGGTGTTATTGTCCCTTTGACGGAACCAGTCCCACCAGCTCCATTGTCTAGGGCTTGATTGGCGCACTGGTTTGGCCGGGCCTTTGAGAGCATAAATGGTTATTGTTCCCCGATTGGATACCGGTTTCTGGTTGCGGTTCTGTATTTGAACCTTTAATGGAACTTCCTTATTTTCTTTTAACCACTCATCGGTACTGACTGTGGCAGCAATGGCCTTGTATCCTAGAGCAACCGAGGTTTCTGAGTCCCTGACTTCTCCTGAACTGTCTATTACCTCGGCAAACACGGTGTAAAAAAAGGTGGGATCTGTTGCTGGATCCACCCTTTTATCAGCATGGGCCATAAAGCTGAATTTAAATTTGCCCTCGGAGTCAGTGATGGCCTCACCCCCAGCAATTTCTCTGGAACCGGCAAAGGGGTTTCCAAACCGCCACCACCAGGGCATTCTGACTTCCCGTTTGATTCGATAACGAACCTTTTGATGGCTCATGGATGCCCCAGAATAGGCCACAGCCTTCCCGGTGATTTCCACACTCTGGTTCAATCGGGGTTCGCCTTCCACCTGGTCCAGTATCACTTCAAACTTAGGCCTTTTGTATTCCTCCACCTGAACAAAGATGCTGCCTGAGGGGTTTTGGGTAGATATGGTATATCTTCCTGTCAGGCGATCTGTTGGAATCGTAAAACTTCCCGAGAAAGAACCAAGTTCATTGGCATTAACCTTAACAGTTTCAATAACCTGCCAGTTGGCATCTTTAAAATCTACGCTGACATTACGGCAGGGCTGGGTTTTATAGTTAAGAGCCTGATGATTCACCTGCACACAGATACCCTTAAAGCGGATAGTCTGTCCGGGTCTGTACATGGAACGGTCACTATATAACTTTACGCTTGTACTTGGTTCTGATTCTCTTCTCCATCCAAACCCCTGCATTTCTCGAAACCAGACATCCCCATTATTGGGAGACTTGACATGGATCAAAAAGGAGTTGTTGCGTCGGCCCTGTTTTTCCAGGCGATAGTAGCCATCCTGATTGCTTTTTACGGTACGGGAGAGGGTATAAAATCCATTATTATTTTGTGAATAAAACAGAACCTCCAGATTTTGTAGAGGTTTTCCTGAATTGGCATCCAGAAGATACCCGTCAATAGCATCACCGAGGGCCCGTAGGGTCATCTGGGTATCAGTCACAAAAAACGCGGTCTGATTGACTCTGGTCTGATTCTGATTGCGAAAATGCGGTTTGTCCGAGATAAAAATTCTGTAATAGCCATGTTTGAGGCCGGGAATAACAATCTCTTTTTCTAGTTCCCTGAAGTCGGGGGTAGGGGGAAGTTCTACCTCAAACTGGGTTAGAGGTTTTGTTTTTAAAAGCCTTTCTCCATCATCTTCATTAATCCAGTCTCCGGGGGTTTCCCAGGCTTCTTTCATACTGTCTTCATAGTTTTGAGCATAAATTCGGATGTACAGTCTGGTCAGGTTTTTGTACTTCAGCAAGGCTTTGGAGTTGATGGAATTAATTGTATGTTCCATCTGGACAGAAAACTCTGGTTTAAGAATTTCTGAGTTCAGTTGTTCACACAACCTAGCCCCGTCACTTCCCGGAAAGAGTGAGATGGCAAAGTCACAGTGTTGTTTGGCAGTGACCAGATTAAGATCGGCCATTGCTTTTTTGGCAATCAGATGCCAGACCATCGTAACCGTTGGGACATCGGCATAGATTTTTACAAATTCTTCATATCTTTGGGCCAGGGTTTCATCAAGTCCACCCTGATTGGCCAGGCTTCCCAAGGATTGAAGCCTTTCCAGATCCACACTCAAAATGGCATCCCTGTCGCGCATCTGCACCATTTTCAGTATAGACTGCCAATGGCGAACTACCTTTAACCGTGGTGATTCTTCATCTTTGGTTACGGGACTCCACTCCAAAAAGGTTTCAAGCTTTGCAAAACCATCATTAAAAGCATCCAGTTCAAAGGCCTCTCTTGGGGCTTTTATGGAGCCGGATGCCTGGGTATGAATCTCAATGGCTAGCCTTGATATAAGCTCATAGGCCGTAGCACAATGGCTTTGAGGCAATGTACCTTCTTCCACCAGACTGCTTAGATCATAAATGGGGATGTTTTTTAAGGTTTCTCCTAAAAGAGCCTCATCCAGAAGTTCGGTGACTCTTTTATAAATTGTTGGCAGATCCCAGGTAGTAAAGTCATCACTCTGTATGGTGGAGGATTCTGTTCTTTGATTGATTCTCCATTGGTTCTGTTGATAATAGTGCCAGTACCAGAGCCCTAAAATGGCCTTTAACATGGGGATAGATTCCGAAGGGGAGTTTTGAATCAGGGATTCGAGTTCTCTGACTTTTTCTTCGGGCTTACTGCCGGCCATATCGGCCTGGTTAACCACTTTTTTTGCCAGAAGTTTGATGTACATGCCCTTATCGTCAGCCCAATTGAGGTGGCTTAAGGCGGCCAGCAGATGTTCAAGTGCAGTTTTGGGCAGCTTGTTTTCCTCAGCTTCTTCAGCCAGCCTCAGTTCATTGTGAACCTTGGGGGAAACGCTGGCTTCACTGGGCATAAAAAGACCTAGAATAAAAAAGGCGACACAGGGAATCAATCGAAACATGGCACGACTCCTTCAGAGATAAATGCATGAAACTGATTCTACTGCTTTCTTGGGAATGATGCAAAAGCGGAAGTTGTCAGATTGTTGCGGCAACAACCTGATCGTAGGTACTCAGACCCTGTAAAACCTTGCGAATACCAGATTCTTTCAAGAGTTTCAGGCCACAGTTCTTGCGAGCATGCCGAAACAGCTCGAATTCAGAAACTTTTTTGCCCACTAGCTCGCGCATTTCATCATCGGGGATAAGAATCTCGTGAATTCCCATTCGACCTTTGTATCCGGTAAAGGCACATTTATCACAGCCTACATTTTTGAAAAGCTTAAAGGGTTTGTCAGTCTTAACACCCATGCTGGCCAGATAGTCTGGAGCAGCCATATATTCCGCCTTACATGAAGTACAAAGACGGCGCACAAGTCTCTGGGCAATGATACAGGCAATGGTTGCGGCCACAAGAAAGGTATCACAGCCCATGTTTTCCAGACGGCCAATGGTACCAATAGCAGAATTTGTGTGAATGGTAGACAATACAAGGTGGCCTGTCAGTGAGGCCTGAATGGCAATTTCAGCAGTTTCCAAATCGCGGATCTCCCCCACCATGATAACATCGGGATCCTGACGCATGATGGCCCTTAACCCATTTGCAAAGGTCATGCCTGCCTTGATTTCCACCTGACACTGTGAAATGTTATCCAGACGGTATTCCACCGGGTCTTCCATGGTGGTCACATTGATATCATCCGTTGCCACTTCTTTTAAAACTGTATAAAGGGTTGTGGTCTTTCCAGAACCAGTTGGCCCGGCTGCCAGAATAATTCCATGGGGTGCCTGAATTACTTTGGTCAGTTTTTCTTCATCATCTTTGGCAAATCCAAGAGCAGAAAATTCAAGTACAATACTGGATGTATCCAAAACGCGGATTACGATCTTTTCTCCATAAATTGTGGGCAGGGAGGACACACGAAAGTCAATCTCCCGTCCTTCAAATGGCAGACGAATGCGTCCGTCCTGTGGGGCTCTTTTTTCCGAAATATTCAGATCCGCCATTACCTTGACAATGGTAATGATGTTGTTTTGCAGATGTTTGGGCGGAGATGGGATCTCCCGGAGCACCCCGTCAATTCTGAGACGGATGATGAATTTTTTCTGACGGGGTTCAATATGAATATCCGAGGCCTTCTGACGGATGGCCTGTTTGAATAATTCCTGAACATATTTGACCGTTGGAGCGTCCTTCTCATCCTTCATGGCCGCCGAAATTTTGTCCATGGCGGTTACGGTGTTCTGATCAGGACCATCCTCTTCACTGGGTCCGTCGCCAAAATCCTCCATGGCTTTTCTTAAATCGGCACTGTCTCCAAAGGTACTGTTTAACAGAGATTCAATACGGTACTTGTTGGCGTAAAAGGTATTGAGCCTATATCCAGTGTCTCTAAAAATCTCCTGAAACACATACAGATTCATGGGATCAATGGTTACCACATCCAGAACCTGTCCCCTTCTGGCGATTGGCAGAATCATATGCTTGCGCATGGTGGCTTCAGGCAGGACATTTCGGAGTTCTTCGGGAAAAAGCACCTGTTCCTTGTGAACAAAGGGAATACCACTGAGCTCAGCAAGCACGGGAAACAGGTAGTCATCCTGGGTTCGTTCTGATTTAAGCAGGGCATCATCGTAAAAGATATGCTTTTCCTGCATCAGGGCGTTTACATTGCCAAAACCCTCATGGTCAAGATGGACATCTTCTTTAAGGCGTAGTCTGAGTCTGTTTTCCTGCATATTAATCAACGGGTGCTACGAGGTGTAACAATGGGGCGTTTGCGCTCGGTTACGGACTGAATTCTGAATGAGGATTTTCGGGAACTGGCGAAAAAGCCCGAGGTCATGCGGAAGTTGGCTGTATCTTCGCTGGTACCCGTAACAGGCTGTCCCATTGTCCCAAACAATCGATATCTTCTGTCAGGAGAAACAAATGAGGAGCTGGCCACATTTGCATCAATGGCAGTGGAAGCACCAGCTGGAAACACATGTTTTAAAAGGAAAAAACCTGAACCGGAATCTCCCCCGATATTTGGGGTCTGATACAGGGTTTCACCCCTCTGCCCTAGCTGCAAATCCAGTGCCGATTCGGTTTCTTCGGCACTTGGGCTAAAGTTTAGAAGTGCAAGTAATACAATCAGGGTTCGCATAGTTCAAGTGTAGCATTTAATATATAATCCTGAAAGATGAGAGATAAAGGAATTGGGGTAAATATGATAGTGTTTTTAACCGAACGAGGCAGAGTTGGTCTGGAATTCTCGGATTATGGACTGTTGTCCTTCAAGCTGCCAGGAGATATTACCGAGAATACCCCCCTTACTTCTGTGCCCGATTTTGCCCGTCCCCTGGTTGATAAAATCATTGCTTATTACCGTAATCAGGTTGTTGATTTTAGTGATGTGGTATTGGATATGCGTGGGATCACGGAGTTTTCCCGTCTGGTGTACAACTCCTTAAGAACCAGGGTATTGTACGGACAGAGGCTGAGTTATTCCCAGCTAGCTGAGTTATGCGGCAGAGCCAAGGCCTACAGAGCAGTAGGAACAGCACTGGCAAAAAATCCCTGGCCTCTTATAGTGCCATGCCACAGGGTGCTTGGTAGTGGGGGAAGTCTAGGCGGATTCAGCGGGGCTGGGGGTATTGCCCAGAAAAAAGCCATGCTGGATATGGAGTCAGCTACTCTCTCAGTCTGAGAACCAGAGGTTCCCCACCTGTAAGTCCGTGAAAGTCATAAGTGATTTCTTCGCGGCCATAACGGGTAATGGACTGATTGTCCTCGTGAAGCCACCAGGTTACAGATTCCTGCTCCATGGTATTGCCATTGAGATGGATTCTTTGCAGTTCGATAATCCCATCTATGGGTTGAGAAATGGTGACAGCACTTCTTATATCAGAGCGCAGTCTGGATTTCAAAACTGTCAGCTTACGCCAGTATTGTGATTCTTCATCCTCTTCCTGCCCTGAATTGGAGTAGGAGATCAACATAAACCAAAGAATCCCAAGCATCAGAACAAAGAGGGTTATGGACAGAACCAGCTCAATCATGGTGAAGCCACTACGATTGTACAACAAACACCTTCCTTACCAGAATCTGCTCCGTATCATCCTGCCATTCTCCGTAAAATCGTACCTTTTGACCAGGAGTTATAACAAGATTCATTTCCTCGGGAAGTATCAGAGTCTGAGTATGTTCCTTAAGTCGTACCCTAAGCATATTGGGGCCCGGCAAGGATTCGACAATGCCCTCACCCTTGCGATATTCAAAAGCATCGGAACTGAGGATTTTTTTGAATTCTGGCAGCCTGTTCTGGGCCGTAGTCGGTAAGGAGGCTTGAGGAATTGCAGCCCAGATTACATAAATCACGCCAAGTGCAGTTGCCGTGAGGGCTGGCAATGTCCATTTCCTGCTTTTAGGGATAGGTTTTGCCGGAATAGAAACCTTACTCGTAGGACTTGTTTTTGGTTCTGGATCAGGGGTGGTTTCAAACTCAGGTAAAGGGGTCTGTTTTATCAGATTTTTTATAAAACTGCGTTTTGACTCAGGCATCTTTTGGGAAATCTGAATCAGGATCTGGCGTTTTTCCTCAGAAGAATAATGGATTAATCCTTGGCTAAGAAGGCTAAAGAGGGGCATTTCATCGATACTTTTCCATTGGGAAAAGCCAATTTCCCAAAGTGTTTCCGAAAATTGAGCTCGATTGATACGCGGATAAATTCCACTAAGTAAAATGGTGCCATGACGATCCCCAGTAACCGCGTTTTGCACAAAACCTAAAAAATCCACCGGTGAAGATTGATACCACAATAAAGAAACGCTTAAAAAAAGCTCCTTTTCCCTGGCATCACTGAGGTTGGGAAAATTTTTTCGTTTTATTGCCATGAGGTAGGCATCATCTCCACCCAGTGCGTGTAAAAACTCTACGCAGGGGTAACAGAGATCGGGATGTTCCAACAAGGGTTTGAGAATTGTTCTCATGGTTTCAAGCTCATGATGGGGCAGTCGCTTGATGACCTCAAACAGGTTAAGAAGTGTGGGGGTTTCAAGATTATGGTATTGACTGAGTAGCCATTTCAGGTTCTCGATTTGGTCAAAATCTGGCTCCCAGGTACGGCAGTAATCCTCAAGTTTTTTTGAGGCAATCAGCCAATTTAATGTTTCCTGGCTTGGTTTACCTGTTTGTAGTTCAAATTGTTTCTGTTTTTCCTGTTCCTGGGCATTGGCTTCGGCCAGAAGGTTATCTTTTAATTCTGAAAAATAGTTCAGTACCTTCTGTGCTTCCTTTTGTATCTGGGGGCTCTGGTTTGTGAGCATCATATCCACCATGTCCAGACAATCATTGAGCTTCAGATGCCTGATCAGGTATAAAACGGCCAAACAGCGCCGTGGTTCAAGAGGGTTATACACCTTGTCCACTAGCTGCTTCAGCTCTTTTTGACTGATTTGGGATGAAAGGGCCTTGATACAGGCTGAAACCACCCTTGGTTCCTGATCCGTAAGAAAATTGGCAAAGATGGGGAGAATTTTCTGTTCTCTGACTCGATGATAAAGAAGCTCCAGGGCTTCAATAGAATTGGCTCTTACCCTTCCGTCATTGTGTTTAAGGCAGGGGAGTATCAGCAAAATGTCCTCTGATTCACCCTTGTGTCCCAGTGCTTTAACCCAGGTAGCTAAAGCATGGGCATCAGAAAGGATCTCATTTCTTAAGCCTCGCAGCTCAGCCAGGGTTTTATAAGTATAGATGTTTGCAGGTTCTGTCATTGACGATAATTTCAGTTTCTATTATAGTCTTAATCAATGTCAACAAGGATCAGAACTAACAGCTTTTGGGGTTTTAGTCTGGTTGAAGTTTGTATTGCCATTGCTGTTCTTTCCCTGATGGTGACGGTTCTTTATTTTGGTCTTGGTTCTGCAAGGCAGCAGAAGCAGAGTGGAGACAGACAGGTACAGTTGCAACAGGTTAGTGCACAGTTTCTGGCTCTTTTAAGAAAGGATTTGCGAACCGCATTGGCCGTGGATGTATCTGATGATGCATTGATGATTCGTACAGGCAGAGAAACAATTGCCTGGATGAGAGAGGGAAATGACATACGACGCATAGACGAAAATGTAAAACCACAGATTTTGTCATTTCAGTCAGGTCTTGGTATGAATCAGATTCTTAACATTTCTATGACCCCCGATTCTCGCGGATTGTTGCAGGTAAGTATCAGTGTAAATCAGGACAACCAAACGGTCTTTCAGATCCAGGAAAAAATTCAGATCCCTCAAAGAGGGGAAGGGGGCCTGTGATGGCTCAATTTTTATCAGGCATTATTTTTTTGCTGGTTTCATTAACCTCTGCAACTGAAATTGTTGTTGATGACAAATCACCTGGGTGCAGACTGGAGGGAAACTGGGCAGACAATCTCGGAGACAATCCGGAGGGCAAGTCATTTTCTTCGGCAGGAACCGTTGGAGGCAAGTATCTTTATACCAGTAAGCATGGCCGCTGGAAAAGAACAGGCCGTGAAAAGGCCTATTTTACTCCCGATCTTCCTAAAGCAGGTAAGTACAAGGTTGAGGTAAGTTACAGGGCATCAGAAAATCGATCTCCTCGGGTAGAATGGGAAGTTTCACATGCCAGTGGCAAAAAACGCAGTATGGTCAACCAAAGAGGTGATGGGCTGGTCTGGCATAATCTGGGAACCTTTGAATTTGAGGCTGGAAAAAAAGGTTATGCTGCCATGGTTAGTGATGGGGGAGAAAGTGCCTGTGTGGATGCGGCCCGCTTTACCCTGGTTAATCCCGGCACCGGAAATCCTTCCAATCCAATGGAAGAAGTGATTGGGGGGACTCCAGTAACCCCTGCGACTCCAGAAACCACAGAAAAACCCTCCCAGACTCTAAATATTTCCAAAGGCAGGGACTCTGAACATACCTTTTCAAAAGATGGAAAGGCCGTTGTTCGCATTGGACTCATGACTTATGGCAAAGCCTCGGCTCTGGTAGAAATTATCAAGGCTGATGGAAGCAGCCAGAAATGGCTAAGCTGGGAGCGTGAAAATGATTCTGATCCTTCTCCTCTATTGGTAAATGGAACCCCTCATGAGGAATCAATTTTTGAAGAAAAGGCAGGAGATCCTTCAGCCAGGGTGGTGACTGTTGAAACCTCAGTGAATGCTTCTGACACGATCAGGGCAAGCTTAAAAGGCAGTTTTGGTCGGGCGAATCCTATGCTTCGGGTACGAATTTTTGAATGAGAAGGGGTTTGGGATTAGCGGAAGTGGTTCTGGCAATCGCATTGATCAGTCTAAGTTCAGTGCCAGTGTTTTATCTGTTTTCTACAAGCCGCCGCATGCAGGGTTCCGCTAAATACCTGGCCTTGGCTATCAGCGAGGCTAATTCGATGCATGCAGCCATCACGGCTAGCGGCAAGACGGGGGTTTTGCCAACCCTGATTGAAATGACCTCGGATGAAAATCTTATGGGCGAGTTGTCTTTGTCTGAACTGGGGCTTTTACCATTAAAGCCCCCATTGTGGCGCAAGCTGAGCCTCAGCCCGATGGTTGAATCAACCTCAATTCTTAAAGTGGAAATTGAAGTGGGATGGGACAGGCATAATGAAGATTCATCACGATACCGCCTGATGGGGTTCATCAGGACAAAATGATTAAGCAAAACGGATTTGCACTGCCCGTGGCAGTGATTCTTCTTTTAGTCATTCTGGGTCTGGGTTCAGCATATTTTACAGTGTCCAGGCAGCAGCTTTTCAGCATGAATAGACACGCAGCTTCGGAGAGGGCATATCACATTGCCCAATCTGCCCTGATTGTGGCGCAGATGGTTTTTGATGAATCAAGAGATTTTATAAATCGAAGTGATGAGGATTCCTGGCCCAAGGAGAGTAAAGCAGATCCCTTGCTTCGTGGCTGGATTCAGGCCATTCTGAATTCAGATGGACACTTGCAGAAATCCCAGGTTGAGTTTGATCTTGAGCACCCACTGATTGACTACTTGAGAGAACAGGATGGTACGGATCAGATCCGGGTAATCATGCGAATGTTACCCTCACAACCAATTTTTTCAGGAACCGGCTTTCCCATCAATGAAAATGAGATTACAACAGTAGTAGAGATTGAGGCCGAGGCCCTAGTAGGTGAGGTCAGTTCAAGACTATTGGCAAACAGAGAAATTCGATACATCAACATTATCCCATCTCCTTTATCCAGATTTACCCTGATGGTACGAGAATTTGTAGAAACGCCCATGCAGGAGTCAGTCAATTCGTTGCCAATGATTTTACAAAACGGAAAAGTTCTGGCCTGTACTCCATCCCATTCCCCAACAGAAATTTCCACCATGCTTGAGACTCAGGGCTGGGTTTATCTTGGCGGAACAGCAGAGATTCGCATGGGGGTAAACTCGGGTAATGGTCTGATTAGCCATCGTTCCCCCTGCCTGCTTGAAGATATGTATCTTTATGATGTGGATCCAGAAGACTCGTTTTCATCAAGGGATGATTTAATGTACTACACCAGGGAGACTCACTTGAGCCCACAATTGCAGGGGGCATCGGAGCAGGAGGCTCTGGCTCTGGTGTCTAGTGATGATTTGAAGACGGGCAGTCTTTTATTGTTTGGCTCAGAGGAAGCATTCAGTCCCACAATAGTATTTGGTCCAGTTCGAAAAGTCAGTGCCCTGTTACAGGGTATTTACAATACAGAAAATGGAAAATATTCTCCATTGCCTCTGTTAAACCCTTCCCAGTTTTTAGGGGGCCCCTGGCCGGGAGGATTTACCGAGCCGACAAGACTGACCATAGTGGATAATTTTGATTCAGATTTTGCACGGTACCAGATCCGTTCTTCAAAACTTTATACAACCGATGCCAATTTTTTGATCACCAGATTGTTAAAAGATTCAGAGGCCTTCAGTATTCATTCTCTCGAACCGGCAACCTGGCCGGAAGATTCAAACCTAAAAAACCTGAGCATTGCCGGAATCCCCGCACCCTGGCATCAGGCAGTCCATGCTACTGCGTATCAGCTCAAAGATGATTTAGGTAATACCTATTTTGATGGAGGGGACTTTTCCCAGTTGACGGAACTGCCCTGGATTAACAGAAAGTCAGGATATCGCTTTCGATCAGGGGCAGATTTTTTAAGGCTTCAGGCCAAAAATGGCGAACTGAAACTGTCAGGTATTGCGGATATCAGAGGGGATCTGGAAATTACTGATTCGTTACGGGTTCCTTCAGGTCAGGGCGGAATTCTGATCGTTGAGGGCAATATCCGTATCAGGGCAGCAATTGAGGCCGAGGACTCGGAGCCACTGACCCTGATTTCTAAAACAGGTTCCATAGAAGTGTTAACCTCTGAAAAAATTGAGGCTGGACTGGTTTGCCTGATGGGTACGGCTGAGTTTCCTTCTGGATTTGATGTTTCTGGTTTTGTCAGTGCCAAGCAGATACAGAAAAATCCATTGGAATCCGCCCAGCCAAGAAGAATCAGCTACAATACAAAGATGGATCCAGCCAGTTCGGTGCATTTTCGACGCAATTTCAGAATGATGACGGAACGGGGATGGCAGCTAGCTATAAAATAGGGAGATAGGGATGCAAAAAATCGGTTTTTTTTCTATCGTCTTTGCTACGGGAACTCTCATGTCTGAAGTATCTGTTGAGGTGGGAAAGGGTAGTGAAGGTTTTGTTGAAGTGATCAGCACATCTTCCTCCGTTTTGAGTACTGAGGTTATCTGGATACCTGTAGAACCACCCCAGCTGTTGCCAGCTCCAGCCCCTAACCCCACTGTAACTCCCTTGATTCCGGTTCATCCGGCTTTATCTGAAACTCACCTTGTGACTGAACCAGGGGACAGAATTGGAATTTCGGGACCACCTGCTTTAGCAGAGGATGTTTTGAATGGAGCTTTTACCCCACCCACTCCCCTTGGGGATATTAACCTGAGTAGAGCAGGAACCCAGAACAGATCAGCACTGATTGCTGGAACGGTACAGATCAGGCCTTATCTGTTCACATATAATACTGCTTCGATTGTGGTCCGTCTCTATGAGGCGGATGGAACGGAGGTACTGTTTGGAGGGCGGCCTCTGCTTCAGTGGAGAAGAAATGATGACAGAGACGCATCTGGGGTACATTTCAAAGGAGTGAGGGATGCTTCCTCCATGGTGATTACGGCTGGGGATCCATCTCCTCGCACTGGCCTGAGTTATTCATTTACCATCAATGCATCCCAGAAGATTCGGGCTAGTATGTCAGGCAATCCCGTGGCAGGTACGGCCTATTTAAGGGTTAGTGGTCCGGCAGGTATGTTCTGATGCGATTTGTTTTTCTTTTGTGCATTTTGTTTCAGGGATGTCTGTTTCAGGATAGTGATGGGAAAGCATCTGATTTACCAAATGACGATCCAGAGGCAGCATTACTGATGCCTAAAACAGTTACAAAGTGGTTGCTTGTTGGTTCACCAGAAGGACAATGCTCAGAAATTGAGCAGTCCAATGAGGTAGAAATTGAGGGTTTGATATTTAAAGCCACACTCAAGAGTTCCAGCAGACTTCGGTTGCAGGTGGAAGAAAATGATCTGGCAGACCTTGGATTAGAGGATGTGGATCAACCTATTCCTTTTACAGCATCAGTCCACTTAAAAAATCTTGAGATTAAGGCCCGTGAGGGAGGGGCGAGGTTTGATAAAAGTGGAGACTGTTTGTTACAAGGGGGATTTTTGATTACGGTGACTCGGAACTGAGGTATAAATCGGTTGTAGCATACCGCAGTAGAGCTTCCAGTAGATCCGGTCTGTAGATCAGAGGCTGCAAAGGAAAGTCCGTTAACAAAAGATTGGCCAGGGCCATTTCCGGGTGAGAAGTGATTTTCTGCCAGGCCAGAATCAGTTTTTTTCTGTGTTCTGAATCTGATTCCAGGATTTTTTTTGGATCGGAAAACATTGGATGGGAAAATGCCAGAACTTCGGATTGGGCCAGAATATCGGAAGCAATCAGGTCAGGATACATTTTTTCAAACTCTGAGCGTTTTAAGTCCTTGAAGATAGCGTAAAAAATTCCAGCCACCAGTTCTGTACAGGTTCTCATGGGCCGACTCAGGATATTGGAGTTTTTTGAAATTTCCCTGGCTTTACTGGAAAAGGCTTCCGAACGAAGGGCCATATATGCCCAGGGGTTCATAAAACTTTCAGAAAGGCTTGATTCGGAGAGATTTTCAAACAGGTCATTGCCTAAAAGTCGCAGGGGCTCACCATCTTTGGATACAACTACACCCACATGGGTGAACCAGGAAGTTTGTCTGCCGCTGTAGGGATTCAGATTGGTAACAAAAAGGATGTCACCGAACTGAAGGCTCAGATCAGGAACAGCCAATATGGGGTAACGGTTTGATATGCAATTAAGACCATCACACTCCACAACCGTTTTTTGATTCTCCCGTCTCAGATAATGTTCCCCGTTTAACATTTCCTCAACAGACCCATCCAAAGCAAAACGGGTCAGTCTTTTGTTGATAAAATCAGCATCCACAAGCATTTGCCCTGAAGGAAAAAACAATTGCAGGGTCAAAGGCATCAAAAGCCCCTGGCGGCGGGTTTCTTTAAGCAGGATGTTCGAGTTTTTATCCAGTCGTACACAGTCAAGCAGTTGCGAATTGATGCTGGTACACACCGGAAAACTGTTGCAAAATGCCTGTTTTAAGGCAAGCAATAGCAGAATTGTACAGGTAATGATATTTGACACAATCACAAACAGGATTATAATCGATATTATGGGGATCGTGTATACAACAGGATGGAATATGAACCTGCTCTTTGTTTTTTTAGTGTTATTTGCCATGAGTGGCGAGGTTCATGCTGGTGGAAAAAAGAAAACCGTCAACACATATATCACCGAGTCATGGAGCGAAAAGGATTATTTTGGCTCAGGGACTCATATCACCCTGGATAAAATCCGCCCCAATATTTATCTTCAGGTTCATAAGGTGGACGGTGAGTTAAATGATTTAGTTGGTGTTCCTAATGGCACTCAGGCAGGAGAAGGTGATTTTGTAGATGCTACCGTATATGGAGCCTATGATCGTTTAAACATGCTGACCCGAATCGATTTTGCCCGGCCGATTGCCACGAGAGGGTATGGGGACTGGTCCAATGATCAAAGAATCTGGGACATTGCCAAAAATTATAGGGACAGCAGTGGCAATAATCTGCTGGAGCTTTTACCTGCAATGAATGGGGCTAGGGGGACTCGCTACCGCTTCATCATATCTGTTGAGGATAACACGCCTTTCTGGTTTAAGAATGAGGGTGGCCCGGAAATGTATTTCCCTTATGAGCTGATCATTTTTCGAATCACTGAACAGGCTGGTGGTACGGCGGATGCCAATGCTTTTGAAGAGACAGGAATCAATGATGAGCTGATTGTGATTCGTAAGGATCAGGACTTCAGGATCCGGGATATGCCGGGGCAGTATCGTCTGCGCAATGGACGGTTTATGTATAACTTTACAGTGTATCATCAGTTTAAACTGGCTACGGATTATTTTTTGATGGTCAGTGCTCGGGATATTGAAGACAACGAGCGAATTTTAAAGACCCCCATTTCTATGGGTCAGCTTGAGGGTATTCAGCTTCAGAACAGCAATCTCAGTACGGTCAAGGACAATAACTAGGGTCCTGGAGGTAGTATGAAACATTTAATTCTGGCAATTTTGATTTCAGGGCTGGGATATTGTGGGACCGTCAATAACTGGAACCAGTGGCAGAGGGAGTATGGTTTAAATCCCAAAGGGGTTCCCTCGTACAAGACACATGATGTAAAAATGTTTCTGGTTCAGCCCACAGAGGCTGTAATGACAACTCGAGCCTATTCAGATTTGTACTCCAAAGAGGATCACACAGGTTACCCTACTATTAATGTGGCGGATTATCGTCAGACCAATATCTCGGTGGAACAGTATTTTACCCAGGTCACCGGAAACACCGGAGGCTCACCTCAGGGTTACATGACCTATGATAACCGTACCCCAGGTATCAACAAACTTGTTCCCATCACAGTGCAGGATGTGTCACCTACGGCGGCAACTCTTACGGATCTTTATTCGGCTTTTACCATAAATATGACGGCAGGTCTCATTTACCGTGATAAGTTTGACTGTGGCACAGCTTTTGAACATCCCCGCTATGATGCTTTGGGAAATGAACAGTTTAATGGACCGGATCTGGTAACCGAAACCAATGGGGACTGGTGCTTTTTTCTATATATTGCTCCTGTAACCTATCCAGATGGAAGCCGTATCGGGCCTATGGTTGGCAAGGTGCATGCAGCCGACACAGATGCCTTAAAGTATATTCGCACAGGCCTTGCCCCCTGGATTCCTTTAAGAGGCACTCCAAAGACAATTCTGACAGGTGGGGGACGGGAGGATATTGTCTATCTGGATGGCAGATACCATGTCCGCTCTCCGGACGGTAAACTCACCCTGCCTCACAATGGTTTGAATATGATGCACAACCGCTACGAGGCAGTCAGGATGATCTTTCTGGATCGCTGGCATCAGGTAAAAACCAAATCCAAGGGTTCTTTAGCTTTGGTGATTGGGGCCATTGTTGGTATTGTGGTCGGTATTTTTACTGGTGGGGTTGGTTTTGCATTGATGGCAGGAGCTGCCGCTGGTGGAATTGCAGCACTGGTTTTGGATGAAGGCCCAACTCGAAATGAGGCTGGGACATTGGGTGGAGGGGATAAGGCTGTCTGGGGAAATCAGGGACCCTGGCAGACCCCATATCTATTTATGCCCGAGCCTGGGGCGACCCCTAAAAAATATCATTGGGCAGGTGGTATTCCTGATGGTCCTATGGAAACTCAAATGCTAAATGCTGGAGCGGGCTGGGTTCCCAATGCTGACTACACCCCACCTTCTGGGGACATTAGAGCATTGGCTGCCACAACTGTGACTCCTGCCCGCAGGTATCAGTTTGAGCAGAAGGCTGCTTATAATCCGATTGCTACTACTGCTACAGAATGGACTGTGCCAGGGGCCGTACCTAAATTTGTCACGGGTCCGGATGTTGCGCCAACCTATGCCAAATACAAGCCCTTAATGGATGCTACCAAGACTTATTGTGAGGGAGCCTGTGGCCCCTGTGATGAGGCGGGTGTACCGGCAATGCAGGCCAAAATGGAAGGCACTGACGGTCCGATTGTACTCGGTGCCAGAACATTTCCTGCTGGAGCATGCTATCGGGAGCTGGGTACTTTGTATGATACCCACAAGGCCCTGTACGAAGAATTTATGACAGCAATGGAGGATCCTACCGGTACCAATCCTGTTTTTCTTCTATTGAGAACCAAAGAGGGTGGAGAGTTTAATACAGAGCTAGCAGCGGCCAACGATGCAGTAAATGCAGCAGCCCCTACTCTGGCTGATCGCTGGTTTGTGGGCCCAGATGAGAACGCCACCATTCAGGCTCAGGTAACCCCGGTATTTACAACCTGCAAGGCAACTTTTGATGCTCCCCCGCTTCCACCAGCAGTCCTGTTGTCCACCAAGGAAACCGAGTTTCACACCTGTCTAAAAAACGGGGCTGGTGATGTGATGATGACTTATTCTGCCATGGAGGCCCGTTCTGCCATTGCCGAACCATTTAAGGTCTATACTGCCATGCACCCAAGCGGTCAGCTGGCTTTAGGCAAACTTTCCATGCTGGAGGACTACACAGGCCAGCCAAGCCCCAAGGTTTATGACACATACCTGAATCCCGCCAACCGTTGTGTTCCAGAAACCCCAATTTCCAGTTTTGCAAGTTGCATCGCCCCAAAAATTCTCACTGCAAGAGGAATCAATCTGAATTGTCGCTACAGTGAAGACGATAATCCTGCCCGTGATGATGGGGGGGCTTGTCCGTAAGGCTTGTTATAAAAAGACGAGGCAAGCAATTGGGGTCATAATTATTGCATGAAGAATAGCTCTGTTTCTTTGCTCAGGCGTTGCGCAGTACCTTGATTTGGTGGGCAGTACATAGGCAGAA
Source organism: Candidatus Cloacimonadota bacterium (assembly GCA_019454875.1). Classification (GTDB taxonomy): domain Bacteria; phylum Muiribacteriota; class UBA6191; order UBA6191; family UBA6191; genus UBA6191. Next base: position 52,789 of record JACFNL010000009.1, read on the forward strand.
AATAGTTCTCCATTGTTAATAGCATAGTATTGTGATCTAGTCAGTTCGCACTTGGACTCCAGAATCTTGTCTCCTATTTGATACTGAACATTGGCCTCATATCCCACCATTAGGTAGTAGCTGACCTGTTTTAGTTCAAGTATTTTTACTGGCATCAAGATACCCTTGGAAATGATTCTGTGAGCCCAGAGTGCTGCGAGCGCGCGCCAAAGCACCAAAAAGAATAAGACGATAAACTGTGCGTATCCCTCGCCTTTGTTATCAGATTGCGATTGAGATTGGTAGCCAGGAAGCTTAAAGTTATAAACCCGGTTACCCTCATATTGGTCGAGGGGACCACGGGTAATATTCAGATTGGGGGAAGCTAAAATATCTGATTTCCCATTTTTATCAACGGCCTGAATCATCATCGTGTCGTTGTTTACAAGGATTTTTTTGTCTTCCAATTCTGCATATCGGTAGAAATCAATTAGTGCAGTTTGTATATTATCTCTATAATAATGGCATGTTCCCCTAGTCATTAGTAGAGGGGCAAATTCACTAATTTCCAAGGCTAATGTGGCATATTGAATACAGGCATCATAATCCTTATTGTACATACTTGCAGTGCTCAGAAAATAGTATGTGACTCCTAAATCACCGGAAGGATTTTTTTCCACATATTTGTTTCCATTGACGATGGCAAGACGAAGATTACCTGTCATCGAATAGAATCTCATTAGCCAGTAATAAACCGTACTGTCTTCGGGATTGGTTACGGAATACTCTTTAAGATCCTTAACGGGATCGGCTACATCGGAGGTTACTTTCCATACTCTTTGTGGGTCATTTTTAATCTGAACATTGGTGTTACCTGGGCGGGGAATTCCTGAAGGATTTTTTATAAAAGTAGCAGCCCTTAGCAGTTTAAATTCTGCATTGGCTGGTTCCAACTCTATCAGGTTGGATAGTATAAAAAACAATGCCTGACCATTGTCTTCTTTATAAGCGTGATCATAAGCATCTATAAGCAGTGCCGTAGTAGATTTTGCAGTGTAATGGTTTGAGGGTATAACTTGTTTGGCTCTTTCAACAAATTTGATTTGAGCCTCGGGACTCATTACAAAGTGGATAACAGAATCCCCACCATAATACCGGTTTATAATTTTCAGAGGTGTGGAAAACTCAGGACTTGCTAGTTTCATCACATTGCCACTGGACTCAAACTGAATGATTGCCGTTAGTCCACTAGCGTCAAAGCTCACTTTTTCGCTACCTGCATAAGCCTTAAACTTTTCATAGCTTCCGTCAAAATCCCCCAAAAGATAATGACAGCGAGCCACTATAAGCAGAATATTGGGATCGAGATGTTCCTTAAGATACTGATTGCCGAATCGTATACAATCACTGTATTGGTATCCGGCAAACTTCAGAACAGTTAGAGATTCAAGAATGGCTTTTGAAGTCACTGGGTTGGTCGAGTGCTGCATTGCAGATTCTGCGGCCTTGGATGCTTCATTCAATTTATTGTTCTTCAAGTGCTGTAAATGAAGCTTCCAGAATTCCTCTGCATAATCCACAACTGGCAGTGGTTTCTGAACATAGGGGGTTCCATCGTCATTGAGCACAACTCCTGAAGACTGAGTATCGGGCTGCATCCTAACAGTAGGTGGGGGCGAGTAGGTGGGGTCGTCTTCAAGCAATACTCCTCCTCCAGGCAGATGGGTTTCTTTCATGGCACCTTGGGCTTTTTTGTGCCCTAACTTGGCAGCCCGTGAAAACCATGCCTTGGCTTTAGCTTCGTCAGGTTCGACCCCAAGACCCTTTCTATACATATTTCCAAGTTCATACATGGCAGGGGCGTGTTGCTGTCTGGCAGCCAGCATAAGCCACCGCCCAGATTGTTTGTAATTTTTTAAGGAGTGATAACGGGATGCAATGGACATCTGAGCCTTGAGATCTCCAGATTTTCCCAACTCCAACAGCTTTTCAGGAATATCTGCTGTCTGGCAGTTCTGAAGAAACATCACAAGCAATAAAGCTAATTGGAGATACATAGAACCTCTATGATATCATGCGATATCCATAGATTCTATCTACTCGGCTATACCTTTAATCCCAGTCCCTCTCTGCCAGAAAGTCGGGGGGAATATCCATGTCAGCTGGCAAAATTTTTAAATCAGTGACCAGATCATAGACCATTTTAGCCAGGGCCTTGCCCTCTGAGGTTTTACGAAAGGCAGTGGCAGCACCCTGGACAAAAAGATTTGTGTCTCTGTCAAAAACCATTTTTTCCCATTTTCCGGCAAAACTAGACAGAACTCGAAGTTTTTCCTCACGGCTTTGGGCAATGCTAATCGATTTCTGAAAGCGATTCAGTTCCCCGTTAAAATGCTCGGCATTGATCAGGTCTTCTTTCTCAAACTCCTGGGCCATTTTGTCGGCTTCTGCCTGGAATTTTTGGCCTTCGGAAGTTGCTAGATAGGCATCTAGGGCAGGGCCGGCCTTTTCATGATCACTTACGGCATCATAGGCATTATCTAGCTCGCGGTATAAAAACCGCTTTTCATAATTGGACGGGTTTTTTTCCATGCGCTTCAGAAACTCCTGGTACAGATCATGAAATGGTGAGAAGTCATCAACACGGGCTGTAAAAAGGGGCTTTTGATCAATGGGAGTCAGATTCAGTCCCCCATTATCAGAAGTGCTTACGGGAAGATTGGCAATAGACAAGGTATTGGATGGGGCAAAGTATTCCTCCCTGACTTTAGCAATTGTCACAGGGGCGGGAGAGGATTTGATTTTTTTCAGATTCTGTTTGTATTCAAGTCGGGCTATGAGGTGGTTGAGGCTGTGCCTGGGGATACTGCTACCAATATTGGGTTTAATGGATTCAATGTAGGCTGCTAATTCTTCGAGTTTGTCCTGCACCAGAAGAAGCATTCCAATTCTGAGGGCAATATTTTCCGAAAACCCCTCTTCATTGAGCTGTTCTCGGTATTTTTGCATCAAAGGTTCGCTGAATTCAGGGATATCCTGTTCGGAAACAGAAAGCCACTGATACAGTGAGTTGTCATGGTCTTTGAATGTCAGTTTCTTTTGACGGATTAACTGGCTCATCGTGTTCTGGTAATCCTGCATCTGCTTTCTGAAGCCAAGGATGATTGGGGAGTCCGTTTTCTGGGCAGTTAGATGTTCGTGCATTAAATGATAGGCACTGGCTTTTCTAAACAGAGGTAGAAGCTCTTCTCTGGCAGAGAGGGCTAGTTCTGAAAAGCGGTTGGTGATATCACTTAACGAATCCATAGCACTACGATTGTCCAAAGTATGGATCTGGTATCGGGCCAGTCCTAAAAGATATGCTCCCTCCTGTTTGACCTTCAAAGCTCTTAACATGGCCGTACACCAGGCAAAATCAATCTTTTCCATCACCAGGTGACATTGAAAGGCGGCTTGGGGGTAATTTTTTTCTTCATACAGAGATCGGGCTAACCATCCCGACTCCCGCGCTTCCCGAAACAGGGAAGGGTATTTGTCGGCAATTTGAATAACGGCTTTATATTGTTTTGCTTCAAAGGCCTTGCGGACCTGAATCAAATCGGAGGCATAGGGAGAGACAAGGCAAAACAGTGATACAAAGAAACTGAATCTCATCATTGTGTCCTCTCATCTTTAGAAAGCATGCGTTTCCACAACTCATGATTATAACCAAAATTTTGCCCATACCGTTTCATAAGATGATTATAAACCGCATCCTGAAGGACTGCCTCACCTTGCAAAAATACATCTAGTAGCTGCATATCCGATTTGGAGTCAGGGCTGATTTCACGAATGAGATCACGAATCTCATAAGGTCTAAGTCCTGTTGATGTTCTGTTCATGGGAAACAAAAAGGCAGTTTCCCTTAACCAGATTAATTTGTCAGTTCCTGAAGAGGAAATCAGTACTTCTTTTAGCGAATGCACCAGGGAGGGGTCATAGATATGGGGTTTGTAATCCTGTTTAATTCTTGCAACCAGACTTAGCCGTTTGGTTTGGCTAACTGGATTTTTTTCCCTGCTATAAGCCAAAAGAATTTCGGGAAGGGTAGGTGGCCTCTTTTCATCAACTGTAGATGGACTCTGATCTGGAGCTGGAATTGTGTCAATTTTTGTCAAATCTGCTGGAGCTGGATTAACAGCTTCTGGAATTGGTGTTGGATAGGTTTTTTTTTCTGTGACCGTGGTCTCAATAATTTTTGTTTCCAGGGGTTTTACCTGAGTTGGTGTCGCTTTTTCATTGCAGCCTGAACAGATGAGGAGCAAGGGAACAAACAATAGATACCAGACCATAGTCTATAGTTTACTATAGCTTTTGCAATCCTGGTGTAATCCGCTGCATTTCCTGATTCTTTTTTATGAGATTGAGCACGGCTATCAGGGCGGGTTTGTTTAGATAGGGGTTCAGACAGGAATCCATTAAAAGTCGATGAGAGTCCATGTAGCCCTGTAAGGAAGCCTTCCTGAGATTAAAAAGAATGCTGTCTTCGTCATTCAAACGGCAGGATAGAAGGGCTAGATTGATAGACAGGGGGGCAAAGTCAGGCAGATTTTTTCTAAGCAGAATCAGAGCCTGTTCCGCTTCACCCCATTGCTGCAACTCGATCAGGGCCATGGTTCTTACCCAGCGCAATCTGTCTGAGTTATGCTTCTGCAAAGCATAATCGGCAAACTGTATGGCCTTGACGGGATTTTTGTTTATGAGCTGTAGGTGGGCATGTTCAAAACAGATTGTTTCAGACTCAGAGTTTGAAAGGAGCAGTGCTCGAAAGGCTTCCACAAGTGCTTTGTTGTAGTTTTTCTCAAGTACGGAGTACCTTGAATGTAAAATCCATACCTCAGGATGGGAAGGGGCCAGATCCATCAGTGTGTTAAGGAGTGGTTTAGCCCGTTTTTTTAGCCTGGTCTGAATATAGTGGCTGGTAAGTGAAAGTCTCAGATTAAGATCTGAGGGGGATTGGGAAAGTTTTTTTCTAAGCTCAAATGCCTCCAGAACCCCACGATCAGGTAGCCATGAAACAAAGGGTTCAGGGGGGGTACAATCAAATGGGTGGGTGCAGGCAACAGGGCAATAAATCAGAATAAAAACAAGAAGCCAGTGCATCAGAAAATCGGGCCTGGGCAAAAACTCAGACCCGGTTATCGGATATCTTATAATCCCTGGGATTTTAGAATCTCCAGCATTGGAGTGATGGATGGAACGCAGTCAAATTCCTTAAACTGATTCCAGCGCACCCAGCGATAAGAAAGGTGGTGAGCCAGCCTCACCTTTTTGGAGATACATTCAACTCCAAAGGCGGTGATTTCAACAGTTCCAAAGTCATATTCCTGAGTCACTGTGGCTAATTTGTCCTGAACAACTACATCCAGGTTAAACCGCTTGGAAAGATGATCCTTTAAGGCATCTTCGAGGGTTACCCCTTCGTCCGCCGCCCCTCCTGGAAATTCCCACAAGCCCGGAAACCTGCCTTGTTCATCCCTTTTCACCAGAACAAACTTACCCTCGTCACGAATAATGCCTACAGCAACTCTGATCATACTTAATCACCTGTGTCTAAAATTGATTCAATTCCGCACGATTTTACACAGACTCATGCAAAATAACAAGGTCTTGCGGGGAAAATGTTAGGTTAATATGGTTAAGCGGTTTTCACATGTTAAGATTGTGCCCCAAATTTGTTTACCGGAATGGAGATAATAGAATGATTGTCAGGATTTTATATATGTTAGTGGCCCTGTTCCCATTTTTTACAGGCTGCTCCAAGGAAGAGATGAGCACGGACTGGAAGCCGGATCTTAGTGAGTCAAAACCTAACCCTCATCAGTTTCAGCATCCATCGGTAACTCCTCCCCAACCCGTGGCTCCGGTTTCTTCCGGCACAGATACAAATTCTGTGTTTCGTTTTTCTGATCTGACATTTGTGATTCCGGGGGAATGGAAACAGATTGAAGCATCTTCGTCTATGCGTCTGGCAGAATTTCGTGCTCAGGCCGCTTCGGATGTAGAGATTGTGGCTTTTCACTTTGGACCCTCAGCCGGAAGTATCGAGGCCAACCTGAGCCGTTGGAAAGATCAGTTTTTGAAGCTGGAATCTGATCGTGAGGAAAATCTGTTAGGAGGAAAAGTCAGAATTGCGGATTATTCAGGCACATTTAAGCTGGCCGCTGCACCGATGTCCCCTTCGTTTCAGGAGGCCCCGGGTTACAGAATGCTGGCTTCTATCATTCACTCTCAATCCGGCCCTGTCTTTTTTAAGGTGACCGATTCCAAAGAAAAAATTGCCCTGATTGAAAAGGATTTTTGGGCCATGATGCAATCGATAGGTAAATAGTGGAGCCATCGGCTGAATTACTTGAAGTACTGCGCATGGGCGGTGTTTCTGAGTTCCGGTCCTTTGTTTTGAACCAGCAGTATTTTATTGCCAAGTCACAGCCATTTATAGGGGAAAAGGAATGGGAAGCTCTTTATCACAAGGCAGTTCTTGGTTATGATGAGCTTTCCGATCGTTGGCCAGATTCAGTATCCTGGCTAGCGCAGAATGGTTTTTTTTCAATGTTATTATGAGGTTGTATGAAATTTGCCCGCAATGAACCCTGTCCCTGTGGCAGCGTGAAAAAATTTAAAAAATGTTGTGAAATCAAGCCTAATCCAGAGATCCGTGATGAGGATCTCAAGGCATCAGCCCAGGAAATTGATGCTGTCCTAAAAGAAGCGATTGAGGATTTTTCTACTGATGAATACATTGAAACCTATGCAATAGGAATGAATCAGCTTAAACGATTTCTGGGGCTTAATGATGCCAAACTTGAAGAGTTTATGGACTCTGATTTTGGCCAGCAGCAAATTCTGGAATGGATGCTTTTTGTGACCCCCGTGGGAGATCACAGAAACTATTTTGCAGCCCAGGATTCAGAACTGGCTCAAAAATTGGCTCAGACCAACCTGTCCCTTTATATTGTGGACTCGGGTTTTGGGGATTTTCTGGTGCTTCAGGACTTGTTCACCTCAGAATTTCATTTTGTGAAACTTCTGGTGCCCCGACACCTTCACGGCGGGGACATTCTTACAGGAAGAATGTTTCATGGTCCAGCAGGCAAACTTCTTCTTTCTGCCTATGCCCAGTTCCGGTTAACTCACGGGCAGCTCGAAGAAGTGCGGCGCAATGTTTCCGTCAAGACCAGCGAAGCCTTACGGGAGCTTCAACCCGAAGTATTTGCCGAAGTGTTTCATCTGGCCCAACGGCAGGATTTTGCCTTGGCTCCTGAGGATGAACACTGTGGGCATCATCACTAAAATCATTGTAAAGCATGGTCAAAATATAGCCATAAGTGATTTTATCCATTGATCCCTTGCTCCTGGCGAAGCCTCCTGATCAGTGCCAAAGATCTATCAATTTCCTCTCGGTAATGAAGATAGATATGATGCGTTTCACAAAGGGTGGCCAGATTCTCTACCGTATTCTGGCCCCCATCTTTCACGGGCTTGATATGGTGAATGTCCAGAAACCGTCTGTGATGGCATCTTCTCCCATGCTTTTGAAAACTGCAACGGCCCTTATCTCTTAAAATCACCTGATTTAAAATATCCTGTGGGATATGCTCTCTTTTATTATCCGTGGGCCCACCATCTTGCGTGACAGACTGACTTGTTGGGTCTGGTTTACTGATTGGGGCAACCTTTGCCGTGACAGATTTCTTTTTAGCCTCTGCCCTTTCTGCCAAAGCTTTGAAGGATTCCGTGGTATCAATACTTAAACGAAAATAATCCGCATTAATTCTTTGCCAGAAGTCGCGTCTGGTTTTGTAGGTGGAAACCTTGGCTACTTCTTTTTCCAGTTCTCGGCAGGAGAGCTTTTTAGATTTTTCAATCCACTCCGATTTATTCTCAGAAGTGATGACCGAGGAGACTTTTCTTAGTTTAGCCAGTCCAACTTCCCCAGAATCGATGGCCTCTTTCATCGCTGGAATTTGGACGGCTTTTCGGGCTACGGTAATTAAATTACTTACGGTGGCGGCACTGATTCCCTGACCGATGTTTAAATACTCAAACAAGGAGGAATACCCAAGCTCAAGATAAAACTTGGTGAAATCGGCTTCCTGAGTGAGTTCAATCAAGAGACCTTCCTGTTTTCTATACTCAATGACAGTTTCTGTGATTTTTTGATGTAGGTTTTGCATACATTTATGCTACCACGGGGTTTTGGGGCTTATTTTGAGGTGACTAGAGCGGGCATATTCCGAAATTACACAATTTTTGGCAGTCTTGTCGAAGATCAGGCAGAAATAGAGAGAAATGGAGCACTAAAACCGATATTTTTTGAGGTGTTGGGACAGACTGAAAAATGGTGTCCGATACCCTGTCAAGAAAAATTTGAATAAAATGGTCGTGACAGATGATTTTTGCCCGGTTTGTATGTAACACTGTCACAGGATTCGAGCCAGTAGTCTGTGACAGATTATTGTGATCAAAGATCAACAGCCCTTAATATCTGATGATGCTCGCTCCAATAGAACTTGTCATCAAAGTTGACTGAAACACGATCATGGCTATAGTACTCGGTAGAAGGCCTAAACCTTATGAGGTCAAATTTATAGTCTTGTTTCTACTTATTCATGGGTATCTAATACACTATTTTTTCATAGCTTTGGACGAGATGCAGCATATGCAGGCCACGGATGGACTCAAGATAAAACCTCAATTGATTCAGGAGCATTTTCCCCAAGTAAGATATACTGGGTATATCGCGCTACCGGATCCGGTTACCGCTGACTATTTGTGGTATGGAACATATAAAGGCATGCCAAATACGGACAAGTGTCGTTATTCAGAAACAAAAAATCTTAAAAGTTTCTACGGGTATGATCCTGTCGAGAATATAGATTGTAGCCCAAGTGGTTTTGATGTGTTTAGATGCAAACAAGGTTCGCTAGACTACTGGATTGGACTTAACCAAATTGAGGGATGCTTTATTCTTAGAAGCGTACCAAGGAGCGGCTATTGACTCTGAACTAAAAGACGGGAGAATGCCCTTTAGAAGGAGATGGCATGGAAAAGTATATTGAGCTTCTGAAAGACAAATGTTGGAGAATAGCTGATTTCTACAGAGAGACAATATCTCCTGAGCCGATTACTGGCAAGCTAATCAAAGCATCGCACATGTTTCTTGTAATTGCAGATTATGGAGCAAGTTTCAGATATTGTGGAATATCTATAATTAAAAAGGAAGATCTGACACTGATTGAGACACTTGCGATTCATGAGCTAGAGAATTCAGATGCAAGCAGTAACTCTGAAATTCAGAATGTAGATTTCATTGATATTGATAATGACATGCATACACTCTTATGGTCCATCGCAAAAGCCAATGTGGCGATTTCGATCTATCGTGAGTCGATCGACCCAAATCAATTTTATATAGCCAATAATTTAGAGGTACACCAGAACAGCATTTCAGGGATTTATTATGATAAAAATGGTTGGAAAAAAGGAACTTTTTGTATGAACATACAGGATATCACTCAGCTATCCTTGTTTGGAGTGTATGAATCTTACATAATTGAACAAGGATCGAAACTAAGAGCCTGAATTGTACCGGGGTTTTCTGGAGATTCAATAATCAAAAGGTGTTGGAAAAATAAAATGCCATATCAGTTTTTGGCAAGAAAAACCCATACGGCAATTATTATACTGAATTTCAGATTACTTCAAGGTGGGCCTGCAAAGCACCGGAGTTTTTGATTTCCTGAAGGATCGCTATCAGGTCGGATGTTTTGATTCCCATGAGATTGAGAGTGTTCACAAGCTCGGAAACGGTGCTTCCTCTGTTCATTTCGACCATGGATTCAGGGCTGCCAGTTTGATTGAGCTGGTTTCCAACCTGAATCATCATGGATTTGTGGGCAATGGCTATAGGGGAGACTTTAACATCGCCTCCAAGAATTACGGTGCCAGTTCTTTCATTTACGACAACCTTGGCCATCTGGTCCACAGTGATTTCCATGCTTTCCAGCTGGGATATAAAATCTACGGGGTTATTCTGAAAACTGAAGGGCACCCGGATGTTTACCCGTCTGGAGTCTGTAGCCTGGGCCAGAATCTGGTTGTATCTCAGATTGATGGATTCTGCCAACTGATTTGCTGTGGCAAAGTCACCGTTGAGAAGTACATACTGAATTTGTCTGTCTTTCATATAGGGCATTGGCAGGGCCAGTTCCACAATTCCACCATTGGGGATGCGGCCTACAGTCTGATGTCCGCCTTGACCACGGCCACCACCCTGAGTCATACCCCCAACAGAGACTGCACCCTGGGCTACTGCATACACCTGTCCGTCAGCTCCCATAAGAGGTGTCTGCAAGAGCACGCCACCCTGAAGGCTTCCAGCATCCCCGACTGTGGATACAGTCACATCGATGGTGTCGCCTGGATTCAAGAATGGTCCTAGCTCGGCAGTGATGACCACGGCTGCTGCATTTTTAGGCTGAATGTTGAGATTAGCTAGCTGCATTCCCAGATTTCTCATGGTGTTTCCAAGCATTTCACGAGTAATAGGGGTTTTGTCACCTGTCCCATTCAGGCCGATGACAATGCCTGTGCCTACAAGCTGGTTTTTACGAACTCCGTCCAGTCTGGCAATGTCCTTTAATCTTGCGGCCATGGACCAGATTTGTGTCTGGGCCAGGAAAAGGATGAGTATCAGTTTTAACATGTGTTTCTCCTTACTGGATGGGATTAGAGCAGTCCGCCAAAAATCTTTTGTAAAAAGCCGCCTCTTTGGCTTCTGTGAAATGTACCTTTACCTATCATCTCAATCTGGGCATTGGCAATTTTTTGAGAGTTGACCTGATTGTTTATGACATCTTCGGGCCTGACATGACCGGTCACTTTAAACTCCTGCTTTTCACCATTTACCTGAACAGATTTTGAGCCTTCAAGATACAGGTTTCCATTGGGAAGTATCTGTTTGATCATGACAGACATGTAGCTGTCTAAAGTGGAGTTCTGAGTCAGTTTGCCTTCACCGGTGAAGGTTGTGTTTGAGGCAGAGTCTGAAAGATTGTTTCCCACTACATTTAATGCCCTGCCAGGCCCACCAAGAGAAGATCCTGCCACCCCGGTCAGAACACTGGCTAACTTGGAGAAGACATCGGATTCGTAGCGATTCTGATCCTTGACCTCAGTTTTGGAGTTGTTGGATGCTCTGGCCTCTTCCTGAATATTGATTTGAATGATATCCCCTGTTTGAAATTGCGGATTGTGTTTGCTGGTAAAATTTTGTCCGCCCTTAGCCCATAAGGATGTGGCATAGCTGGATCCTGTGCACAGTAGCGTACCAAGAATCAGACCTAGAATGTAGACTTTCATACAGAACCGCCTCTATTGGTTTATTTTTGTCTTTTCTGGTATCGACAGGTATGCAGATAGTCTTTAATGGTTTTATGGCTGTTACAATTAGATTGGCTTAGTACTTGCCTGCAAGGCGGCGGAGTGATAGAATCCGGCCCGTTGGATTTTTTCCAATGCGTGGCGGTTGTAGCTCAGCTGGTTAGAGCACCAGATTGTGGATCTGGGGGTCGCGGGTTCAAAACCCGTCAATCGCCCTTGTTTATTGCCCGAGCGGATACGGTCCAATGTGGGCTGACAAACTTAAGTCTTGTCTGGTTCGGTGTAACCGAATTAGAATAGGCCTTATGATGACTAAATGGACTTGTAACTCAACGGATAGAGTATCGGTCTTCGGAACCGAGAGTAGGGGTTCGAATCCCTTCAGGTCCATTTTTCTGTTTCTCTTTTTAATCCTTCAAAGCCCTTTTGAGGCTACAACTCCCCAGATGCACAACACGGCAGGGCTTGCACTGTATTATCAGGGCAAATATCCACAGGCGTTTCAGGAATTTTTGTCTTCTCTTCGCAAGGATCCCAATAATGTGACCGCTCATTTTAATCTTGGTCGGATCTTTGAAAAACAGGGCAAGTTTGAGGATGCTTTTATTCAGTATCAGAGAACATTGTCTCTTGACCCTGTGAATCAGGGGGCCAAGTCTGGTTTTGAACGCTTGCGCCGCTACGAAAAAAGACCGGAGATTGTAGTTAGAACCAGAGAGGAAGAGCTTGAGCAGCAGGTGAGGGCACAGCCCGATTCTCTGAGCGGTCGTGAAGCTCAAAGCGAATTATTGCAGGTGAGGATAAAGCAGATTCAGGATTTGTTTGATCAGAAGAATTACAGTGCTGCTCAGGATTTGATAGTTAAGACTCAAATCCTGTATCCAGAAAATGGGGAACTGACTTTTTTGAATGCCCGATATGCTTATCTTATGAATCAGTTTCCTGATGCTGCGGAAAAGGCCCGCCTTGCCATACAAAGGGGGGTTTCACAGGAAGATGTGGCTCTTTATCTCATGGCTTTGAGTTACGAGGGGCTTGGTGATTTTGTCAGGGCAGAGTCCGCCCTTAAAGACGCATTAAAGCTTGCTCCATCTAATGCAGTTTATTATGAAAGACTAGGTATTGTTCAGAGACGGCAGGGAAAGCAGGTTGATGCCTGGGAGCAATTTCGACGGGGTGTGGATGTTAATCCAGGAGCTGTGGAAACCAGAGTTAAGCTCAACAGGCTGTCGCGGGAACTATCCTTAAAGACTTACACTCAGGGCAAACTGGCCTTCGAGCAGAGAAATTATGCCGAAGCTAAAAGCTTGCTGTCTCAGGCCCTGGAATTTGGAGAGCTGACCCCGGATATGCAGAGTGAGGCAAAAAATTTGTTGTCCATGACAGAATATTGGGTGCAGAAGTCCGATAAAATTGCCCAGGTTCGTGAAGCCCAGCAGGGCAATACTCTCAATATCAATCTCAAGCGGGATCTCCCTTTTGAAGAGGTGCGCGATTCTGTTGGTCTGTATGTTGGGCAATATGTTTCCTGGAAAGGAAGAGTTGTTCATCTTGAACAAAAAGATGGATTCTATGAAATTATCGTGGATTCCGATGAACGCAATGAATTTCAGGAAGATCTGGGCATGCAGGGTTTTTTTGTAGTCCATGTAAAAGGTAAAATCCCTGATGACCGGAGGCTGTCCTATCTTGGTATGGCTGAGATTAAAGGAAAGCTCAAGGATTCAGCTTTTGTAAGAAATCCCTACAACAAAAATGTATCCTCCCGTAAACAGCCTGTGGTGATGCTGACCGAGGGCAGATTTGAAAACAGAGAGTTTGGATCAGGGTTTCTTAGAGTGTACCCGGAAGCAGGCTTGTTTTAATCCGATTGAGTTTTGTTGAGATTCCCGTGATCCCCTGTTAAAATAGTGGGCTACACGGGGCTTTATGTCTTTGTGGCATTTGTTAGATGCGCGGATGTG
>JACFNL010000010.1 GCA_019454875.1 Candidatus Cloacimonadota bacterium
CAATATGCTCAACTATATTCCGAGTTCACATAAAATGGGGTGCGGAATGAGAGTTAAAAAAATAGCGGAGGCTGAACCTGCCAGAATCGCCACACACAGACTAAGACAGATCCACTTCACCAAAAACAGAAACATCAGGGTTTTCGGATGAGAGTCACAGGATGGTAGTCCAAAGGTTCCACCACAGACCTCTTTTCCGCGATGTAACGAATCAGGGATTCAGCATCTGTATTACAGATAAAACCCTGGGCCTGACCAGCAACCGTACAATCGGGAGTTTCTCCTTGATAGACTGGCAGATAATGAATTACTTTGGTTTCACTCTCTGAACGGGTCAGATGTGATACCGGATATGCTGCCAGTTTTTCATTTTTATAGACCAGATCAATTCTATCAGTTGCGGATTTCTGGATCTCATACATCAAATCCCATCCATCGTTGCCATTGGCTACAAAATGATTGGTGACCAGAGTATAGTTTTTATCATCCTCAATTTGCGCCCAACGGCTACCCCGCCGGATCTCAAGCAAACGCAGATAACCATCTTTTCCCGTCTGAGTCTCCTCAAATACATAGCGCAGACGGGCAGCATAGGGAAATTTTCCGGCATGAGAACCCTTAGGCAGGGTTTTGATAAGAGCAGATGAAATCAGGTCTCTTATCTCCCGGCCTGTCACCGACAGAATGGAAATTCCATTTTTAAACGGAATCATCTCCAGGGAGATATTGCCCCGTCGGATATTTCCAGCATTAAAATCGGAGCGAATTCCACCGGGGGTCACAAGGGCAAAATCAGCCCGCTTTTTAGTGATTTCCCTGACCTCTGCCGAGTTAGCCCAATAGACCATGGCCTCTGCAACCAGGGGAGCAACCCTGGAGCCATGGGTATCTGAGCCAGCATCTCCGGGCCGCCTTGGATTTTTTAGGGTATGAGGAACAACCCCGATTACCGGACCATAAGCTGACTCCAGTCCCGGTTTGTACATGGCATCAATATGCGCCCGCATTGCCTTGTCTTCAGGCGTAATTTCCAGGTTATCCTGAGCCTGAATAAATCCAAGAATTGCATTTTTCTGATTCGCTATAAATGTATCTTCCGGCTTACGCAGGGCCGTTGTATAAAAGGCATCACTGCTCAACAGGATATTTTTGCCACCACAATCCTTCAATTGGCCATCTTCACTGAATTCGACAACTAAATGCCCCACTGCCTGAGCATATTCCCCGGCCTGCACAATACAGGTTTTCCCCCGTGAGTCCGGATTAGTTAAAAGTTCAGCGTAAGTCCCGTTTTTTCCCAGATCCAGATTGGAAAAGTCTCCGAGCAGGGTATGGGAATGACCACCAACAATCAAATCAATCCCATTCACATTGCGCGCCAGATTCTGATCCCTCTCTAAACCAATATGGGTAAGACCAATGATTTTATTGACTCCCATATTTTGCAGATGATCCACCACTTCCTGGGCCTTTTTAACCTCGGACAGAAATTCCAGCTTTCCCGTGTTAGGTGCCAGAGTCTTCATGTTTTCTAACACAACCCCAAAAATGCCAACCACCTTCATCTCGGGTTTTGCTTCTTTTATGGAAAACAGTCTGGTCTTTTTTTGCCCCTCAAATCCATAAAGTACATAGGGGTACAAGTTGGATATCTGATTCAGATCCTTATCCTGACTGGTGTCAATATTTGCTGCTAGTACCGGAAAATTCACACCTGAAATAAATCGGGCCAGCAACTGATTGGTCAGATCAAACTCATGATTTCCAAGGGCAAATGCATCGATCTCCATACGGTTTAAAATGTCTGCATTCATCTTTCCCAGATGCAGAAGAAAATATCCGGTTCCCTGCCATGCATCCCCACCATGTAAAAACAAAAATGGCAGACCCATCTCTTGGGCCTTTTGCCTATACTCCATGGCCTTTTGATGCAATCTGGGGTGGCCTCCAAAGTGGGTGTACACTGTAGATTTATCCGCAAGCCGAAAACTGGCATTCACTGGATCAAACTGGGAATGTGTGTCATTGATATGGGCTATGGACAGTCTCAAAGCACAGGATTCAGTGATTAGAAAAATTACAAGTAACAGGCTAAACCAATGCTGTTTTACCATAAGAAATGCACCTCCCAAAATCAGCGCAAATAGTATCACAGATGGTAATGCATCTGAATCAGGCCCGAATCGTAAACCCTGTGATTTTTTAAGGTTACTGGTGTAATTCTTGCTTCCCTGCTAGAAAACAGTCTTATTCCCGTACCAAGCATCACAGGGACTAAAGATAGAACTATTTCAGTAATCAGGCCCTGAGACAACATGGTGGAAGCCAGCTTCCCCCCACCTACCAGCCATACATGCTGTTTGCCAGACCCATAAATCTGGCTTAACAATCGTGCCGGAGCCTCGTTGGTCTGTATCACGCCTTCTAATGGATCTGACACAGAGTTACTTAAAAGATAGGTTGGTTTGCCAGCATAGGGCCAGGTACCGAACTTTAACAGGGAGCGATATGTCCCGGCACCCATCATCAAAGCATCCACAGTGCTGTAAAATTCCTGATATCCGTAGTCCTCACCCTCGGAATCCACCTGCTTCAGAAACTCAACACCACCAGAACTGTCTGCAATAAATCCATCCAGGGATGCTGCTACAAAATAGGTACAACGCATAAAAATACACTCCTGTCATAGAATAGAAAAAGGCTCCCTCTTTTGAAGGGAGCCTTCTTAATTAAACCGATGGTTTAAATTAGTTGGAAGCCATTGTAGACTCAACCCATCCGCGCAGCTTGTTTACATTGCTGTAAACTCCAAAAGCCTTAGGACGAGCACATCCAATGCCCCAGCTTACAACACCATTCTGAACATATTCAGAGCCTTCTTTTACGAAGAAAGGACCGCCGGAATCACCCTGGCAAGAATCTTTTTTACCTTCGTCAAATCCAGCACACAACATAGCGTCAGTTACACCGTAGTTAGGATTGAGAGCCTTCAAAGCAGCATCACAAGTCTCATTAGAAACGATGGGTACTGTTACTTTCTGAAGAATGTTGGCACGAGCTCCACCCTCACGGGTGGTTCCCCAACCGATTACCTGAGCATCGCGGCCAGCTGTATCGGTAGAAACATCAGAAGCAATTTTGATTGGAGTAACATCAGTAACTGGGGTTTCCAGTTTCAACAAAGCGATGTCATTGTCTAAAGTAGAGCTGCTGTACCCTTGGTGAGCAATTACTTTAGAAACATTTACGCGATAGCCGCTGTTAGCATCTCGTAGGTCATATCCACCAACATAAGCAGCCAGTGTGCTTGGGTTAGTAGTAGATCCGCCCCAACCAACTACACAGTGTGCAGCAGTAAGAACCCACTGAGGAGCAATCAAGCTTCCACCGCAGAACTGACCAGCAAAGTTGGAAGGAGAGCTCTTGCGAACCATACCAACCATGAAGGGAAACTCACCAACAGCTGCATTGGTTCCGCCTACAATTCTAGACATACGAGATACTTCACCCTGATAACGCATCATAGCGCCAACACTTGGCTTGATTGCATCAGAGCTATCGTTAGCCTGTACAACACCAACCTGAACCAAACCAGCAATTGCAAACGGCAGTACTTTTTTCAACATTAGAGGTTCCTTTCAACGAACAGTATTAGTTTTTTTTAACAGCCCGCTCTCGTTTACCAATACTTCAATCGCGGACATGTTGATAATTGTAAGGAAAATTTTTCATCTGCCAAGTGTTTTTCAAAATTATTTTTCTAAAAACTAAAAAAGCCGCCCCGTTTCTACGGGACGGCTCATTTCTGAATCCAATGCGGATTACCAGTTACAAGGCTGGAACACATCCGTGGTTCTGGCCCAGGATGCTCCAGAAGTGCAGCTGCACAAGGCTCCAACCGAGGTCATGGCCAATGAGCCCAGGGTGTCTGTCACACAGGCTACAGGCTCAGCACTATGCATTCTAAGTTTGGCAAAACCATGAATGTCCAGGGTCGCTCTAGGCACTGCCGTCTGAATTCCTATCCAGCCCGTAGAAGAAACCGCAAGACTTGGTATGGCACTGATGGCCGCTGTTTCCACTGCAAAAGGCCAGACAGAGCTGTTATCTGCCTTAACCGTAAAAATCGCAGAAGGATTGGTTGTACCTACTCCCATGGAAACCCCAAGAAAGGAGGCCACACTGGATCGGGATATCATCATAAGAGCCGTAGTCGTGCTTCCGTTGAAGCCAAAACTTCTGTCTCCAGTAATCATAAGGTTATGCCCACCAGGAATGGCTGAGAACTGACCACCAGCCCAGTTATTCCAACCGCCTCCTACCGCTCCGTAATTGGTAGCTGTATTGGATACCCCCCCAGCAACGGAGCCAGTAGTATTGGCCATGTTATTCATACCACCGCCTACAGAGGAATGCATCCCCGAGGTCCAGTTCATTTGACCACCAGAAATCGTATTGTACATACTATGCATTTCAGCGGTATTCCATCCACCGCCGGATACTGAAGAGTACCCACCCATAACACGGTTTGCATGACCACCCCCAATGACCGCATACTCGGCTGTTGCTGTGTTCCACGCTCCCCCACCTACTGATGCTCCTGTGGCCGATGCTGTATGGTGTACACCGCCAGAGATTGTTACATGGGTAGCAGTCACTGCTCCATGTCCGGCCTGACTCATCATGCCTAAATTGACAAAGGTCATGGTTTCAATACCAAGCATGGCATTGGAAAGATCCCGGCTGATAGAACCCTGTACTGTCAGTTTGGCATTAGCACCTGGGGCACCAATAGCTACCATCTGAGTAGTTTCAGAAAGTGAGATTGTACTTGCCCCAGTAGTCCAGCCACCACCACTGGACTGTTGTGTCTGAAGATTAACCCAGCCTATTCCATTCCAGCCTACAAACTGATCGGCAACCCAGGCAATTGTACCGGTGACCGGGTTCATGGCATTACCAACCCGGATGCCACCATTTACATCAAGAGCCGCCATGGGATTGGTGGTTCCAATTCCCACCGAAACACCTAAAAATGCCGCCACGCTTGTCTGGGAAATGGTCATCAGAGTGGAAGTAGAACTTCCGTTAAATCCAAAACTTCTATCTCCGGTAATTTTTAAGTTATGACCACCTGGAATAGCAGAGTGCTGGCCACCGGCCCAATTATTCCAACCTCCACCAACAGCCCCGTAATTGGAAGCCGTATTCCAGCCACCACCTGCAACAGAACCATACATAGAGGCTTCATTTTTTTCTCCACCTGAAATGGTTCCTGTACTCCAGGCCATGTTCATTGCTCCACCACCAACCGAGGAATGCCAGCCAGAGGTCCAGTTCATGTGACCCCCAGAAATTGAGTTGTACTCCCCATGTGCGGCATTCGTGTTTAGACGACCACCACCTATCGAAGAATACTGACCCCAGACCTGGTTCCAGCCACCACCGACAATGGAGTTGTACATACCAGAAGCCACATTGGAACTACCAGCACCAACAAAACCCCAGTCAGCCGCTGTATTCCAGCCGCCACCAGCCACGGAGCCGTACATCCATGCCTGATTTTTTTCTCCACCAGCAATAGTGCCTGTACTCCAGGCCATATTCATGGCACCACCACCAACAGATGAGTGATGACCAGATGTCCAGTTCATGTGACCACCAGATATGGTATTAAACCTGCCAGGTGCTGCATCCGTGTTCCATTTACCGCCGCCAATACTGGCATGCATCCCGTCGGCTTTATTGCCTTCTCCACCGCCAACAAAGGCATAGGACCCACTGGCATAGTTCATGACTCCGGCAGAAACCCCGGCCCCGGTACCAAGACCGGAACTGACTACCCCGATGGTCATCCCATTAGCATCAATAAAGCTGTTGGCACGAATGGTTCCATTCACATGCAGGGTGGACATGGGAACAGCGGTCATAATACCCACCATACCAGTACTGGAAACAGCAAGACTTACTGTGGCCGAGCCGCTTGTCATGACCGCCAGTGGCCATACCGAAGATGCCGACCCTTTCACAGTCAAATCTGCAATGGTGTTTGTAGTCATAATCCCGGTTTTACCCATCCCATCCACAAATAATGCAGGAGAGGTTTTTCCTGGGGTCCATACTGCTAAGGTGGGGGAAGCCGTAGAATGTCCATTCACCTGAAAATTGGCAGAAGGAACCATGGTCATAACCCCAACCATACCGGATGAGTGTACATACAAGGCCGGTTGCCCACCACCATTGGTTAATACCTGCATGGATGGATGAGATGCATGATGACCCCTGACATCCATAGTAGCCACAGGGGTTATGGTTCCAAGCCCAAGGGGGCCGGACTGTTTGTAGGCCATCGGTCGGCTGCCTGTCATCCCTGCAATCAGCTCTGTATCCACTGTTAACATTCCCTGAATGTGAGCTTGTTTTAAGGTGGCATCCTGTGAAGCAATCACTGTTGTCAGCCTTGCCGTACCTGATGAATCCACCACAAAAGTAGAGGTTCCCGAGCTGTTCTGCACCACAATTCTGGTAGTCACAGCCGCATTGGTTGTTGATAACATCAAAGCCGAAGTGGACATGATGTTCATACCGGAGCTTAATACGGCTTCTCTGGCCTTGGTCTGGAAATTAACTGTGTTCAGATTTGTAGTAAACTCGCTGATAAAATCATTACCCTTAACCACAAAACTGGTTGAGGATAATCCATTCAGTTGCGAAGCATTACTAGCCTGATTTGCTGTATCTGCTGTGGTGGCATGATTGGCCATCAAGGCTGTGTCTGATTTACTGGACCATAAAGCAGTATGGGCCCTTGGCAACCAGGGAGAAGAGGTTCTCGGAGTCATGGATGAACCATTGATAACCAACTGAATCCAGGGAAAGCTAAGAAGATTTGTCCCTGAACTACCCGTATTGACATGGAGCTGAAACACTCCCTGTTCCACGGGAACCGAGGTAAAACTTAAGGTGGTCAGGGTCTGTGTGCCGCTGGATTGAGCACTCCAGAGTGATATACTGACTGTGTTTAAAGTAGTGGTCAGGTTCAGTGCTTTCCCTGAGGTGTCCGTTAACACTCCCGTATACAAAAACTCATCTGCCTGTACTCTGGATGAAACCAGCCCTAGAAGCATCATCAAACTCAGCATCATTATGCGTACCATGAAAAACCTCCACCTAGCTAATTTGCAGGTATATATATCGATTTATTTGAACCTGGGTTAAATGCGGAACGAAATCTCAGCCCACCACCGGACGATATGGGTGAGGATGCTGCCGGAACAATACCATCCACTATATCCACCCCGTTTTCCGGGGCCACATCTAAAAGACTTGGCAGACGAATTACAGGAAGTGAAACAGTGGCAGCGGTTGATATGGATTGATTGGAAATACTTTGTATAACAGATGTAACCCCTGGATCAAAACCTGCACTGAATAAACTGGATGTCAAATCCTCAGAAACCCGGGCAGATAGCGTAGGAATTGCCTGCACAAACTGAGATGCCAAATTCAGATTAGTGGACTGTCCGAGTTCAAGCAGGATCTGATCACTCTGCTCCAGACCTGACTTGCCACCCTCAAGAATCTGGGTCATCCCATCCTCTACAATAGCCTTGGTTGCCATGGCAATCAGTTTGAACTTGCGGGCCACAGGTGATGTAGAATCGGCAATGTCTCTATTCACTGCATCCAGGGCATTAGAAAACAGATCAAGACCTGTTGAAGTTGTGATATCTGGTCGAATCGGCTCGGAACGACCTAATTTGGTTTCCACTATTACAAAAGCGGCATTGCTGAAATGGGAAACACTGCTTGTTTGAGGCGAAGGTACAAATGAGCCTAAACTGGCTCCAGCCCTCGCTTCAGAACCCTTGCCAATGATTGAACGGAAGCGGAACTGATTGGCCACAAGATCCTTATTCACTCCATTTACATTGACCTTGGAATCAGCCGTTGCCACCGCATACCAATAAAGAATGTCATCATCAGCCATGGTCATAAGAACAGTATTTGGTACTGAAACACTGACATTGCCTGAAGCATCCGTAGACACAGGCTCTGTAGTCAGTGGGCCTTTCCTAACACTCGCGACCCAGACATTAGCTCCCTGAATAGGGCCATCAGCTACCTTAGATGATAACTTACTAAATGAGCCAAGAGGATTATCACCTCCGTCTCCACCACCGCCACCGCCTCCAACTGGAGGCGCATCAGAGGATTCATCATTGCCAGAACTAACCCCACCACACCCGTAAAACATCATGGATGTAAGTATTATCAGAAAGGTCAGAAAATAACGCATACCTGCCCCCTCGAACCTAAAAACAGCTCTATATCTTTACATAAAGACTCTAATCTGTCGCCCATCTACCTTAAAAATTTCATACACGGATAAAAAAAACAGGACAGAAGCCCACACAAATAGTATGAGTTTCTGTCCCGTATCCCAAAAAATGAAATTATTCTGGGGATTCAACCTGATGCAGCTCGTTGAATCGGATCTCCTGTGCCACCTTGGCCTGATCCCTAAGAATCAGACGGGCTTCCCTGCGATCCGTCCAGATGCCCACATAGTTCTCGGCAGATACCCATTTGAACCACAAAAAGCTCTTCATAGTGCCAATTTTAATGTCCTTGCCCTCGGCAACATAACGGACTTCTTTTCCCTGAATAGTTACTGACTCGGGTAGACGAAACAGAGTAGAGTCTGTGTCACAAACCCACTTAGGAACCATGGTACAATTCATACCACCGTTGGGCAGAGGAGTACACTGCTGCTCATGCTCATAGCGGCAGTTGCCCCGGGTATCCAGCTTAATCCAGGGTTTGTCCTTGTATACAATCACATCTTTGCCAATCAGTTCCCAGTTAGGATTTATATATCCTTCGCGAACCGCTGGAATCACAATGTCCCCAGCCACTGTCAGGGACTGAAACAAAACCATCATCGCTAATAACACTATTCTATTCATTCTGATCTCCTTAAAAACTGCCTACAGTATATCCGGCGAAAATTCTTCGTCAAGCCCCTGAATCTGATAATTCTGTGATATCCTGCGACGGCTATGTTGCCCTGGATTCGCTTACAGACCAGTTATCTGGCTTTTTGTGCAGCTCTTTGTCTGATTTGCCTGTTTTTGGGCATCTGTTTTTGGTATCAGGCCCTATTGATTTTTCTGCTTCTTGGCCTTAGTGACTGGATGTTGTCATCATTTAATCCCTATTCCCTGGGTCGAAAAACTCTGATTTTTTTAGGATTTTTCTTAATGCCTGGCTCTGAAGTTTTTTACAATGCCAGTACACTCCTCTCTAGTTTTGGCTCCGTACTATTGATTCTGATTTTGGGGTTGGCATACCAGCACTTTGGCAATCATAGAAACTGGTTGCCTCTCATCCTGCTGCCTTCCCTGTTTTTAGGGCTTGTTGCCTGGGAGCTTGCTCTATTATGTGTGATTCTGGCTTTAACCTATTTTAAGGATCGTAGTGATGAAAGCTGGTTATGGACTGGCTCTTTAATCCTACCACCGGTTATCCTTCTTGCTTTGAACAGGGAAAATGTTTTTATCGATTCCCCTATAATCAAACAGCTTGTGTCGGGATTTGAGATACCCCGGATTTTTTCTTATGACTGGAGCAGTGCCAGTAATTTTGCCCTGGTTCAGCACTATAACGGGGACTACTCTCTGTTTATGATTTTAGGGCTTCTGCTTCTTACCGGATTTCAACATGTTTTGCCAACCTATTTTCAAAGACTGATTGCGGCCTTATTTGTCACCATGATTGGTTTGAGTTTTTTCAGTCCTTTTGGAGCAATGCCTTCGGGTGTAATCTATCTTGGGATATTAAGTGTTGGCACAATCCTGATGCAACCAGGCACCGTACAGTACATTCGTTCCATGACCGTCCATCAGAAATGGGTGTTTGTTTTACTTCTGTTTTTTGGACTATTGCCCCTATACGCCCGTACCGGCTGGTGATTTAAGGTGGGTAGCAACCTTCTGATTACCTGCATGTTATTGTCCGGCTTCTGCGGAATCCTGTCTGAACTTGCCCTATTTAATCTGGCATCCATGCTTTTAGGCGGCACCAACAAGACCCTTCTTTACACAATGGGAATCATGATGTTTTCGATGGGAATTGGCAGTCTTCTGACAGAAACCCGCTGGTTTCAGAAGCTTAGTTTTGACTATTTTGCCATCAATGAACTAAGCCTGTCCTTTTTGTGCATGACGGCTTTACCAGCCATATATCTGACAGCAAGCTACAATCCCCTGATGACTCTTCCCGCTGTCATTGGTTATTCGTTTTTAATCGGTATTCTGATTGGCATGGAAATTCCCCTGATCTTGAGGCTGAATGAACAGCTAGGCTTATCACTGCCCAAAAACTCGGCAAGGGTGCTTATGGCTGATTATTTTGGATCCTTAATGGCATTTGCCGGGTTTCCCATGTTAATGCTTCCTCTTCTTGGCCTGCATTTCAGCGGATTTGCCGGAGGACTGATCAATCTTATTCTGGCCCTCGTGGCAATTGTATACTTCAAACAGAACCTGCGCTGGCCCAGGCTGTGTTTTATACTTTGCTCTTTTCAGGTACTGTTCAGCTTATGGCTGGGCTTTACCCTTCCTTCAATCAAGGCCGATTCTGAGTCCAGGTTGTTTCGTGATCCGGTGCGATTTGAACACACTACTCCCTATCAAACCCTAGTGGTTACTGTGGATGATAACTCTTCTAAAACCTACCACACCCGCGACCATAAACTGGCTACGATACAAAGCACTGAAACTAGCCGTGGTCTAGTAGAGTTAAACCGCATTTTAACCCGTCATGGTTATAGCGATGTCAGGCTGTTTATCAATGGAGCACTTCAGTTTTCCACTAAAGATGAACACAGATATCACGAAACCCTGATTCATCCCCTTTTACAGCTTAAACCTGAGGCCGATCAGGCTTTGATACTAGGTGGCGGTGATGGGCTTGCTGCCCGTGAACTGTTAAAACATAAGGGCATCAAAGACATTTTGCTTGTCGATCTGGATAGAGACCTGATTGAACTTTTTCAAAAGGAACCACTGGCAAGTATTAACAAAAACTCTCTGACTCACCAAAGAGTCAGAGCAATCGGAGCAGATGCCTTCTGGTTTTTGCGGACTCAACCCATAAAAATGCCTCTGATTATCATAGACTTTCCCGATCCGGCCAGTCTGGAGACCGCAAGACTTTACAGCCGTGAGTTCTTCGTTTTGTTATCAGAAGCTTTGCATGATGACGGATGTTATGCCATCCAGTCCTCATCCCCACTGTTTCAACGAAAGGTATTTTTATCGGTGCGAAAGTCTATGGAAGCTGCCGGACTTAAGCCAGCATCCATGCATATCAATATGCAGACCTTTGAAGAATGGGGATTTCACATTGGCTGTAAAAATCTTGATCCTTCTGAGGTACAAAATAAATTGCAGACCTTTGATTATGAAAATCTGACTACATGGCTCAATCGTGATGCCCTCAAGGCAAGTCTTCTATTCGGCAAGGACACATTTGATGGTTATGAAAACATCCCTATCAATGAGCTGGAACACCTGGCAATTCTTGATTTACAGTCAAGACTCAACTTCAAAGCGACGAACTGATCTTAGAATGTATCCGGCACAGATTGGGGTCGCAATCAGAAAAACTGCCGGCCAGGGATTATCAAGTGTGCTTATACTACCTACAAAGGCACATAAAACTGCGTGAGGCACTGTGCCTAGTCCAAACCACAATAAAAATCTGGAGAATGGCATTTTGGCACTGCCACAAAGACAGGATAAAATCTCAGGCATTAACGGCATAAAACGAGCCATCATCACGGCAGGAAGCCCCCTATGCTCAAACCAGAGCTTCATAAGCTCGGCCTCTGTTTTTGTGACAATTTTTAAAAGCAGGGCATCACCATAACGAAAGCTAATCAGATAACCTGCCAAAACAGACAGAATACCGCCCAGACTTCCGGCAAGGGCACCACTCCCAAAACCCATTACAAAGCCGGAAAGCATCATGACCGTCATAGTTGGAACAGGCAAAATAATGTCAGCAGCCAGAAGCAGCACAATTCCCCAGAACACTAAAGGAGAAGATTCAAGTTCAGGTAGTGATTCCAGAAAATCAAACAGTGCTTGAAAGGACACAACCCCTAGATAACTCAAGACAAATGGAGTGGCTGTAAGTATCAGAAAAAGTACAAAACAATACTTTAAAAAGGCGCGCAATAGCTACCTTCCACCAAAACTTTAGATGCAGAAAATGTCTGACCTAAAAACATCTTGCCCTGCTCAGAAAAACTCTTTGGATCATCCGTAGTAAGATAGGAGCAGGTATTGCCCTGTTTCAAGCTTTGCTCAATTTCAGGATGCCTTTTTAAATAGTCCAGTAAAGACAAAGAAACCACTTTCCCCGAATCCAGGACCTTGATTGAGTTTCCAGCCTTGGCACAAAAGTTCCTGTACAAAAGTGGAAAATGTGTACATCCAAGAATCAATGTATCAATTGCCTGCCGCTTTAATGGATTGAGGTAGCGACGCATCAAACGATTGCACTCCGGGCTTTTCTGAAGCCCCTCCTCAACCATTCCTACTAAAAGCGGTGCTGCCTGCTGAAACACCTGCAACTCGGGCCTGCGTTTATGTACCTCGACCACAAAGCCACCACTGCGACAGGTGGCTTTGGTAGCCAGAATGCCAACCCTGTAGCGGGCTATTTTACAGGCAGCTTCAATCAGAGGAATGGTGACTCCCAGAATTCTTCGTTCTGGCCAGGGACTATTTGGCAGATAATCTCTTTGTAAAGACCGCAGGGCTACATTGGATGCCGTATGGCAGGCCACAATGATCAGATGACAGCCCCTTTCACGCATTAAAAAGTCTACACATTCTCTGGTCCAGTCAAGAATTGTCTCGTCAGATCGGCTCCCATAGGGATTTCTTCTGGAGTCGCCAAGATAAACATAATCATACTGGGGTAATACCTGACGCAATGCCTTCAGGATTGAAAGCCCCCCAAACCCTGAGTCCTTGTCCGACAGCGCCGCCACGGTCAGGCCACCAATGCCTGAGTCAAACACCCCGATGGACGACATTATTGTTTAGGCAATACCATTAACTGTAGTTGCCCCAAAACTCGTTTTTTAAGTACTTCCTGTACATCCTGAGGTTTTAGATCCTTAATAGCCTGAACCAGCTCATCCGCCATGGTTGAACTCATATCAAAAACAGAATACAAGCCCATGTTCAAGGCTCTTAATCCCCGATTTAATGATTCCGTATCCTGTCCATAAATTATCATGCGGCGAAAGGCATCAAACTCCAGCCCATGGTCTTTAAAAGATGCTGCTTCAAGCATAGCTTCCTGCAAAAATTTCTTGGCTTTGTCTCTGCCTTCCGGCTTCCCACTCACCTGGGCCCAGAAAACAGGGTAAGGCATACTGGTAAAGGAGATATTCACCCCATCCACCCCTTCTGGTTTACCCTTGGGTTCATCTCCAAAAAGCATAAGCTGAAAGAACTTCAAAGCAATCAGAATCATGGAAGCCTGCTCCTTCACACTTAAATCAGAGCTTTTGTAAACATCGGCCTGATAATATACAAACTCATCAGTATCTGATTTTACGGTTTTACTGACCGGGACAAGTTTTTCAGGATCCTGCTGAACTGCTGGTCTTGGAATTATCGCTCCCCACTTACGATGGTTTTCCAGAACTGGCTTCAATTCAGACTCATAAAATCCATCTTTCAGATCTCCAGTAATTCCAATATCCAGATTGTGCGGCTGCAATGCTTCAGCAAGATACTTCTCCATCTCTTCAAATGAAACGGATGAGACCAGTTTTGGATCAAGAAGATCCTGATACCATGCTGGTAACGATGGGGCTACCTCCCTGTAAAAGTACTGTAGGTTCCCTGGATCCGCATTTAACCTCTTGTACTTCTGATGCCAGTTTTCCAAAACCAGATCAAAATCTGCTCTGGTCAACCTTCGATCAAACAAGACATGGGGCAGTGTTTTTAACAGCTCCTCAAGATTACCCCGAGGGACCGAAACCTCTCCTGCATAAAACCCCCGCATATCCCACATTTTCCACTGGGCATCAATAGCATTGAGCCGTTCAGAAGCTTCCGAATTCAAAAGGCGCATAGCAGTCATGTTCAAAAGGCGGTTGGCCAGCATGGGAATGGCCGGATTTTTATGCTGGGGGAGCCTGAATACAAACCCCACTCCAAACATATCCTGATTGGCATCAAATTCAAGATGGATTTTGGCAGATCTCCATTCTTCACTGAATTTTGCTGCTGCGCTTTTTATCTGGTTCGACTCCGGTTCCATGGAAGTGAAATGGGCTTTTTCCGGGGCAAGATACTCGGAAAACATTTCCTGAATTTTGGAGGATGTAATACCGTTTAAGTACTGTACATACTCCTCAATGGTCAAAAGACGATACTGATTTAATGCCATGCAGGCAAACAGTTCAAGTAATTCCATTCTGCTGGAAAGAGACCGAAGCATATGATTCTGACTTCTTTTTTTCATGCTGGACAGCTCGGAGGCACTCAAAGGCCGATTGGCAAATAGTCTGAGAACTTCCAAAAGACTCTGAGCTACTTCCTGAGGGCGGTTTTTGGTGTCACGAAAGTGAATGTTAAGCATACATTCATCTCCAACATCAAAAACCTCAACATCAAAGTCTACTAACCCTTCCCGATTCTCAAGTGTCTTGAAAAAAATGCCCCCAAGCCCACTGCGCAGAATATGAACTACCTGCTTAAAAAGCACCATATCTTCAGAATCCAGTTTAGGGCCACGAAAACTCAGGGAAGCCAAAGAAGACTTCACATCAAAAAATGTCCGTTGTGGTTTTTCCGGATGGACAAACTTAAGTTCTGGCAATTCAGGCAGGGAGTTTTTTAGTTTTGAAAACAGTTCATCAAGTGATGATACCAGTGGCTTAAGCTCTTCCGCACCCACTACTGCCATAGAGAGATTAAGCGGCACAAAAACTCTGGCATGCAAATCCTTCATGTCCTTCAGTGTTAACTGGCTGATTTTAGCTACAGCCGCTCTTGGGGTATCGTAGCCACCAGAAGGAAGCCAGGCTCCTAAAATCTGATCCTTTAAGTGCCCACTACTGGTCTTCTCCTGATGCAATAGATTCTGTCGTTTTACAAATCTGTCCCTTTCTTCAATGAATCGTTTTTCATCCCAGACTGGATTCAGATAGACATTAAGATATGAATTCAGGACCTTGATTCCATCAGAGGACAAATAGGCCCCATAAACTGAGGCCTTGGTGGGCGACACCGTATGACCGCCTTCATACACAGGCAGACCCTTGGGACTCAAAAAGTGCAGGGCCTTATCGTCGTAACAGTAAGACAGAAGTAAATCCAAAGCCCCGGGGATCAACTCCTTTTGGCTGGTTACAGGGATTTTAAAGGAGAGATTAAAATGCACAAGCTCGGAACGGTAATCCTTCTGATACATAAGGGATGGGCCACTTCTCAGTTTTACAAATCGTAATGGTCCTCTTGTTGTATCGAGCTCCTGGGCAACCCCCATCTGCAAAGAGATCAACCAAAGAATCCCCGTAATAAATATGCGCAACCAGCTCATGGACTTCCCCTTTTGTGCTATCTAAAAGTCATCAATTGAAGTACTGTTCACATTCTTGTAAAGAATCCGGTTAAAACGATCCTCGTAAATCATGTAATAAAAGTTGCCCAGTTCAATGTACTTAAAATTGTCTTCCCCATATACTTCTTCAGCGTAACCTCGCCTGGTAGCTATATCCTTGCGGGTTTTGATCCTGTACTGGTTGAGAATCTCCTCAAACTGCATGTCCAGGCGGTTAGCCTCTTTTTTTGTCAGGGTATAAACAAAGTCATATTTGCGCCTCTGCTCATCGGTAGCCTTGATTTTGATAAGGGTATCAGCGTACACAGATCCCGCCAGAAGCATTAAGAATAATGAGAGAAATTGCCTGAGCATGGGCCCAATGATATCACATTCAAGCTGATATGATTTCAGCTGTGGTACAATTCGCCCAAAACAAGGAATAACACTGTGATGGATGTCAGTCTCCCTCAATTTTTAAAGCTCCTGTCTGAAGAAGTACCCGCACAAAACCGGGAGGCCTTTCAGGGCCGGGAATGGAATGAACCAAGATTTGCAGAATGGTTTTTTTCGGAAAACCGGCACGGCTACCTGGATCCTGTGGAAGAAGAAGAATTTCTTTTACAACATGCTGGAAGCGGCCCATTTCTTGATTTGGGCTGTGGCAACGGACGGCTTAGTGAACTGCTATCCGATCGGTTTAGTGGGTTGGCTCTTGACAGTTCTTTTGCCTCAATTGAAAAGGTAAAAACACCCTGCATTCAGGCAGATATCCGCGATTTGCCAGTCACAGGTAAATTCTCCCTTATTCTTCTAGGCTTTGGGCAGCTCTGTTTTCTAAGCCGTGAAGAACATATGGAACTCTTAAAAAAGTTAAAAAGGCTTTTGTTGCCTCAAGGTCGAATTTACCTTGATCTGCCCACCATTGAGCTGATTCAGGAAATGGACTCTCAGAACGAATTTGGTCAGGACGGGGAAAACACAGTGTTTCTTGTAAGACAATATGACCCATCTTTATCCCGCCTCTACCAAAGAAGTATCGTTTTAAATCCCGAAGGAAAACTTCTGGAAGACTTTTCCTTTGCCTATCAGCTGTATTCCCTGTACGAACTTCTGGAATCCTTCCGTGAACTACGGTTACGCGTGGAGTATGGAAGTGAGGATCTGCAGGGCAACCCAATCAAGGAGACCTCCGCATGGATGGTGTTTCTACTGCAAAAGATCTGATCCGTCATTTTTTTGAGGCCAGCAATGAATTGTTGAATCGTCACTCCCAGGCAGAAGCTTTTTTTTACTCCTGGCTTGAGGTGCTCGAGGAAGAACTGCAGTTTGGACCTCTATTATTGCATCTGCCACTGCTTGAGGGCCGGCAGACTTACTGTCTGGACAACCGTCTTGAAGAATCTCTGCGCCATGAAAAAATCAAGGAGGTTCACGAGGCAGAAAAAATTGGCCCCTGGTTGTATGTGCCCATTGAAGATTTGGGATCTACCTGCTTTATGATGATGGCTCCCTCCGTAGCTGAAAGCCCAATTTTTCAAACATTTTGTGACCTGTTTCCATTTTATGTTGTCCAGATGGACAAAGTGGATCGGCTCGGACGCAGAGTTAAACTCTTACGATCCCAGATAGCGGTAAAAAAGGCCTTTGAAGATGATCTTCCCATAGGCGAAATTCTGGATGCACTAAGAGAATATTTTCTTAACGAACATGTGTTTTTGTATTCCCGCAAAATGGGCGAGTTTTACGCCCCGGATACTACGCTTACCGCCCTGGATTCAGTCAGAGTCCCCATGCTCGATGCCCTGAACCAGACCTTTGAAAAAGGTGACTATCTAAAGAATCAGGAATTCCATGAGTCCATCAAGGCATTGATTCTTTATCCCCTGCTCATTGATGAGGAAAATGAATTGCTCCTGGGCAGTTTTTCTCAAAAAAACCGAATCATCAGCACGCTGGACTTTAGTCTGATATGCGACTTTGCACTGGATACCCACAATATGCTAAGGCTTAAACGCCTCCTAGGCATCGGCTAGAAACTCTGTCATTATTTTTTTCAGTTCCAAGGGATCAATGGGTTTGGTTATATAGCCATCCATTCCTGCCTGCAGGCACTTTTCCCTGTCCCCGTGCATAGCATGAGCCGTCATGGCAATGATGGGTATGGATTTATTAAGCACATCCGATGAGGGATCGCGAATTGTTCTGGTGGCCTCAATTCCATCCATAATCGCCATTTGCACATCCATCAAAACCAGATCATAACTGCTTATCTTTAGTGCCTCCACCGCCTCAAGACCATTGGAAACACAATCACACTGCAACTTCATCTGAAAAAGCATCGCTTCTGCAACCCGCTGGTTCACAGGATTATCATCCACAACCAGAATCTTCTTTCCCGCCTTGATCGGTAATACCGTCGGATCCACTTCTTTTTGTACTCGGGGCGGGACAGATTCCGATACAAGCGGTATTGTAAACCAGAACTCGGATCCTGAGTTCAATTTACTAAGGACTCCGACCTGGCCTCCCATTAGCTGGACCAGCTGCTTTACAATAGCCAGACCCAGGCCCGTACCCCCATATTTTCTTGTACTGGAGCTATCTACCTGGGAAAACCGTTCAAATAGTCTGTCCTGCATTTCTTCACTAATTCCAATTCCGCTGTCTAAGACCCGGAAACAAAGCGTCTGGGAAACTGTTTCCACCTTGATGGCAACACTTCCTTGGTGGGTAAACTTGATGGCATTGCTTATGAGGTTGTATAGAACCTGACGCAAACGGATTGGATCGGCCTTGATAACGGTTGGAACCGTCTCATGACATTCAAACTCAAGACCTAATCCTTTCTCCAGTGCCTGAGCTGAGAAAACAGACCGCAATTCACTCAGAAAATCAAAAAGATCAAATTCATCCAGAACCAGAGCCAGTTTACCTGCCTCAATTTTAGAGAAATCAAGAATATCATTGATTAAATTCAACAACAGTTTTGCACTATTTTGCCCAGTCAGCAGCATCTCCTTCTGATCTTCATCAAGACTGGTTTCAAGCATAAGACTGTTCATGCCAATCACGGCATTTAAGGGTGTTCGGATCTCATGACTCATATTGGCCAGAAACTCCCCTTTTATCAAATTGGCAGCTTCTGCCTTACGGGCTAACTCCTGGGCAAGTGCAGTTGTGATCTCCAATTCTTTGTTCAGACGAATCAGGGCATCCTCAGCCTGTTTTTTTTCCGTAATATCTGTATCTGTTCCACGATATCCCAAAAGTTCCCCATTCGCTGAGAGGATTGGACTGCCATTTGTGGAAAACCAGACAATCCTCCCGTCTTTACGAACCGCCGGATTTAACACATCTGCAAAAGATTTTTTTTGCGAAAAAACATCAAATGCCAGTTTGGCAAAATCTTCTCGGGTTTCTTCAGGATGCAGATCCACAAAACTGAGTTTACCCACAAGCTCGGACACCGTATATCCTAAAACCGGCTCACAGGAATCCGTCACATAGGTATATACGCCCTTGGGATCCATCTCCCAGATGATGACCCGGCCCTGGGCCGCAAGGGCTTGAAACCTCTCTTCATTCTGTCGGAATTTGATACTTGTCAATAGCAGAAACACACTTATGACTACAGCAAGCCAGTTCAAAAAATACAGGGCTATTCCAAGCAGAATTCCTATAGGAATATAGGACCATATGAAATGAACCGGAGACCGCAAATCCAACCTTCTCTTATTACGATTATGTTACCATATTCAACATGAAAAAATGGCCGGTAAATTTGATGATTGGCAATACCACCGTTGAATTAAACGATGGAGATTTTATTCTCGAAGGACTGGAGTCTTTGGGAGTGGAAATGAGTGCTGACTGTAGAAATGGGGTCTGTGGGGCCTGTATGACCCGTTGTACTGGCCCTGTTGAATGGGCAACCAGCGAACACTGCCTTTCTGAGGATATGATAGAGTGTGGTTATATCCTCAGCTGCATTTGCAGAGTCAAGGGACCTTTGCAGATTGACGAATAGTCTGTGTATAAAACCACCAGGCCATCACCAGATATGCAAGGGGATGCAGGGCAAACACTAGCCCTATTCCACCAATTCCAAGAACAATATTTTGAAGGTTCACAGACAGTTTCAGAGTTCCTAAAAGGCAAAGTGCAAGGATCAGAATTTCAAGATAGGGCCATTCTGGAAGACTTGAATCCATTTCCAGTCCCAAAACTTCCTTAAATCGGATGGGCTGATCGGAAAGGCCCCCCTGCCTCTCTGATGTCCACATCAAACGACCCTGCTTTTTAAAACTTAGGGGTACAGGTTGAAACTCCAGTTCTTTAGCCGAGGTAAAAGTTAAGGTTAGTTTGTTAAGGCTGAGTTGGGGCCTGGGGATGCTAAGCTGCCATTCTGATGACTCTGCTTTAGTCAAGGCTTCCTCCCAGCGAAAGACTACGGACAGGTTCTTTGTAGCTAAAGAAACCTTTAATGGAATCAGCACCAGCCCATCTTCGGTTTTGGCAAGCCTTACACTCTGATTTTCCACCATAACCTGCCAAAGCTGGGCTGATTCGGGAATTCTTAGGGACAAAAACTGTCCCGAAGGGTTTGAAATCTGAAACTCCGCCTTTCCATGAATTCTGGAATCTCCGGCATAATGGTAATGAATCCTGTAGTCCAAAATTCGGGCAGCAGACACTCCTACCTTCTCCCTCTCCCGGATTTCAATGTCAAACATGGGAACCCCACTTAAAGAAGGCTCAGGATTTATGATCTGCCATCCTTCCCGATGCGATACCAAAGACTGCCGAAATCTTGCCACATTGGCTTCATGAGGTTTTATCAAAAGCCTGGTCTGTAAATAGGACTCCGCATTTACCAAAAGTTTTACAGTCCCCCCCTCCACAGGTACAAAGGGAAGAGTCTGAACCTGAGAGTTTCTGGGCAGTTTGTAACTGATCTTAAGATTTAAGGCCGTACTGATTGCCTTCCATTCCAGTACAAGGGCATTTTTTTTGTGGATTTCTACCCCATAATCCCTTCCCTGCATAAGCTCTTTACCATTTGCACTCAGAGATAAAGCCACTACAAGAGAATCATCAGGAAGATTTAACTGAATAGAAGTAGTGGACTGAATGCTCAGGTTCATGCTGGATTCAATTCCCCATTCCTTGGCCACAAACTGCCAGGTACCCGTAAACTGCGGTTTTCTTGAGCCCGTTATCACTTCCCTGCCACTTGCAACCCCTGGTCTCCAACGGGTAACCCGGCGCAAAAGCAAAAGGTCCTCCCTGATCTTCCCGGTAGGAAAAACCCCGGAAAAATCGCCTGATTGCATACCACTAAGCTGGGGAAATCTGCCAATTGCTCCTGCATCCACTGTGGATTTGACCGAAGCCATAAAAGGCAGCCGAACCCGTAGTACATCCCCATAATTTTCAGGTTTTACCGGTATGGTGAACCGTATTACCAAATCTTCGGTTTTATTGTTGTCAGGAAAAGGACCAAAGCTTACAGTTTCCCCATCCCTTTTGTAGGGATAGATGGAAGGAGATATTGTAAGCAAACCAGCATTTCTAGGCAGACCCGACATTAAAACAGCCAAACTTCCATTCAATTTGCAGGTATAAGAAACCTCGGCCAGATCCTGACCGATAAGGCGTAAAAACTCTATCTTCAGTTCATGGCAAAAGTTTTTGCTTTCCTCAATATCTGGCTTTTTTTCACGAAGGCTTTGAACCAGAACCTGATCCTCAAATACAATTTTGCGGTTTTGTGCATCCCAGATCTGATACAGAGTAGATGAGGACACATCACAGGGCATACAAAGGATTAAAAATATCCACAATGCCTTGCGCTTCAAAAGCCCTAGCACAAGAACTGGAAGTAGAAGACCACTTAGAATCACCTGGGGAAATGGTAAAAAACCAAGACACAGACCTGATAATAGCAATAGTGCCAGCTTCTGATACAAAAGGGATAAAAATGCGATTCCTATGACCACCAGCCATAAAAGAGTCTGAAACTGAGGATTTTCAAACCAGAAAGAGGTGTCACTCAGTTCGATGCGTACAAAGCCAGCTTCCGAGAGGGGCTGTTCAGAGTACAGGATTTTTTTATTGGGAAGGGCTGGTAAAACCACTTGAACAGGTTTGATATTTCCCTTCTTGATTGCCTGTCCCACATCCAGCCTGGAAGGCTTTAAATTATAAGGAGATGCGGGGGGTGGAGGTGCCGCCGACTTACGCATTGACATGGATCTTTGGGCACTAAACTCCATTTCAGCCTTGCCCTCAAATCGTTGAGAATCTTCCATCATAGGCATTGATCCCAGATAGTCCGCCTCATTGGACTGCATAAGGTTTTGCATCTGGTTTCGTTTTTCAATACTTCGTTCTCTTGCCCTGCGAACATTAGGAATCAGTTCTTCCACCGTTTTTTTAGAAAACGACAGACCAAAAGATAAAAGCCCAAGGCCAAGGACCCCCAGTACAACCACCATTCCGACTCCAACGATGCGCTTTAACCACAGTTGAAACACCGGACTCTTAATCCCCTGAAGCACTTCAATAAGAGCCGAAAACAAAAAAGCCGTTATTCTGTAAAGAAGCCAGAGGATAAATCCAGCCATACAGACTGAGAATGTAATGAGCATTGCCCCAAAAAGATTTAATTTCAAGACTTCAGAGTCGTTGGCCTGAATCCAGTTTTTAGGATCGGATTCCTTCTCATGATTCAGGTTTGACTGCAAGGACTTTACATGAATTTCCTCGGGATACCAGACTTCCCAACTGGTTTTTAAGGCCTTTAATGACTCTGGCAGGGTCAACCACAACCGTCTGGATTCCTGCACTTTTTCCAAAAGTTTTACCTCAAGCTGAATCACCTGATCGGAAAGAGACACAGGAAACTGGATGGCTAAAAATCCGGATTCATTCATAAATGCCTTGGCTGGTTCAGAATTGATATACACTCCCATCAACTCTGTACCAAGCTGCAAAGGCAAAGACAGCTCCAGGTTTTCTGGCACACGAATCCTGGCCTGATATGCCTGAGCCACACGACCACGGCCGATCATCAGGGTTTTTACCGAAAGACTTTCTGCCAAACCGCTACCAAGGGCTAAAGATGGCAATGGATTGATACTGGCTTTAAAGCCTGGAAAGATTCCAGAAAATCTCCAGTGGCCCAAAACCGGCTCACTTAAGTTTTTCAAATCAGAATCCAGACTCTGTTCTACCATTTCGGGATTATTTTCTGGCTTCACTTTCAGATTCTCACGAACTGTCAGAACAAGTTCCCCACCAAGCGAAATCAGCTCGGAATTCTGCTTAGGAATAGAAACTTCTGTTCCGGTGGCCAGAATTTCCCCTTCCAGATGAATTCTGCCACTTCCCAGAATCCCCCCAGGGAACAACAGGGTATTGCCAGAGAGCTGAAAAGGCTGAGGCGGATGAATTGTCAGCTGGTGCAGGCGAAACCCTTCAACAACTGGTAAAACAATTTTTTGCAAGGACTGGTGTAAAACACTGACATGCAAAGACATTTTTAAATTATGGGCCGAAGACCCTACACTCAATTGGTAATTAACAAACTCAGTAGCCTGAGATGGTAACTTCTTAAAGTCTTTGACTTCCTCAACAATCGCTGGTTTTTCCTCATTTTGATAGGCCAGTTTGAGCTGTTTAATACGAAACAGGTAATAGGGTGCCAGGGAATCCTCTCCCCTCTCAGATAAAAGTCTGAGACTGGATTGGCCCTTAAGAGAGCGGATTTCAATAAAGGCTTCAGGAAGCTCAATTCTGGCCTCGGAAGCTCCAAAATAATACCATCCGGTAAACTGTATCCTTTGTGCGCTCTGTTTAAGTTCTATACAGACACCATCACCGCTATCCTGCTTTTTCCATGGAAGTGCGGGCAGCTTATGGTAGACAAGGCCCGGGGAAAGTACATCCACACAGTGCCCGGATTCTTTGCTGGCTGAAAGAAAAACCTCATGATCAATTCTTAAAACCCCGGTACTCTCCTCGGAGATATCAAGACCTATTACTGGTAGAGGATTCAAGCGATCCCCACCGTCCTTTTCTAAAGCCTTTACAAATTCTGGCAAACGGGATTTTGGAATTAACTCATATCCGGTAAGCTCGGAAACCTTATTCCAGTCCACAAGTTTTGTCTTCCAGTCCTGGGTATATGAGGGAAAACTGCTCAACAGGAGAATAAGGCCAGGAAACAGCCGTTTGAGCCATACCATGGGCTGACTGCATACCCGAAACAGAATCATTAACAAAGCCCCGGCATACACTGCTCCAGAATAGGCAAAAGGCATCTGAATCAAAAAGGGCAATAAAAACAGGATAGGAATCAAGGTTTTAAGGCCGGGCAAAAGGCAAAAAATTGCCACACCTGCCACTATCAGGGCTACCCAGTTAGGCGAAATGCGTTCTGATACCTCAATATCCATGGAAACATTGCGAAAAGCCGGTGTCAGAAACCAGGCAATCCTCTGCAAGGACTCATGTGGGATTGGCACAGGCATATCTGCCGCCGAGGACAATAATCTACCCTGAAACGAATCCGGTAAAACCCCCTGAAACTCAGGGTTCATTCCACCAGGATGCCAATGAGGATTAACCATTTTTAATGTTCTGGAAGAATCTGTACCTGCCCGCAAAGTGGCCTGAGCAATAGGAAGACTCAGATCGGCTGGTTGAATTGAAAGGATTCGTTTTCCAGAAGTCGGGATTTTTGTAGTCAGTTCCAGGGAAAACGGTATAACTTCACCCCCAGGACTAAGAACCATTTTTAAAGGTAACAGCCAGTTTTCTCCCTGAATCCCGATTGTTGCTCTCTGACCCTGAATTCTTGCTGTCAAAAGCTCTTCCCCCGTCATAGGTTTAAGAACCAGAAACTGCTCAGCATGATTTCTTACCACCAGGGAGCGTCTCAGATACATAGTCCCATCTGGTGCCAGATAGACATACATTTCCAACAGATCCACAAAAGCAGAAAAGGTGTTGATTCCTTCTCTGGCAACCACCGTAAGATAAAATGCCGAGGTTTTGTCCAGGCCTGCCTCGGTCTGGATTTCCTCCATTTCAAGTATGGTTTTGGCAGGATTTCTTTGTCTAAGGCTCTTTTTCATGGCCTCACTCATATCCAGACGAAACTCAAGTCCCACCTCCGGCTCGAAGTTCCAGGTGCTTTCCAATGAGTTTGCCTGAGGAACAGAAAAAGGAGTCAATGTAGTTGTCCTTGTGCCCAATGCCTTTTCTGAGGCCATATCCAAAGTCACCTGTCCGGCTGTACCTGGGCGAAAATTAACGGTCAGAACCCCCTTTTCAAGAGAACTTGACCAGTCCAGAATCTCGGCCCCGCTGGCAGATACCGATTTAATCAATAAACCTTCCGGCAGACGAACCTGCAGGGCTTCGTTAAGGTTTCCCTCAATCGACATACGAAGCCGGGAACGGATTTCAGCCAGACCCTCCTTGATTTGCACCTTATGGTTGCCAAGAATCCTCATCCCGCGAAATTCCATTCTAGTGGTTGTCGGGGCCTCTGTCACAATCTGGTTGCCTAACTTCTTTAAGGTCACGGTAAAGTCACGGGACGAGGGTAAAGCATACTGGCATTGAGAAACCTGGGGCACTGTTGTTGCGATTGAATAGTGATCACAGGGGAGTTCTAAAAAACTGATGGGAATGGAGGGGGCCTTCAGTCTAACAGAATACCCCGTAGCCAAAAGTCCATCCACATTTTCCATAAGCACAAGAGTCAATCGTAAAGAATCAGGCAGCTTTGAACCATAGTCCAGAATTCGCCTGCCATTCAAATCAAAAATTGTTTCAGGTTTCGGCTCAATGTCTGTATGCAGGTATCCGCTGTAAAACGAGTCAAGCTCCATGGTGCTGAATCGCTCGTGAGGTCTGGAATAAACCATATCCAGAAAAAGACGGTTTTCCTTCACATACAGATAAAGATTGCTGGTCTTAAAGGCCGGATACACGCGGTCTTTGGCCGTGGTTCTTGAAAAAACCATTTCATAATCTGCTTCAGAAACAAAGTGAAGACGGCTTCCATCTGCCTGTGGCACAATCTGCACATCTATAGCATAAGTTGGAATGATCAGAACCAGAGCCCCTGCAATCTGTCTGCGAATTTTAAAGAAAATTCCACCCATACCCCATAGACCAATCATAAGAGGCTGAGCTACTAGCCAAACAAAACCACTTAACAGGTTCATCAGATAAAATGCCACCCAGAACAGGGCGCAAAACCCAAGGCCAGGCCCAAAAAGTTTTGTATTTTTCTGAATAAGAATAACCAGTCCCACTGCCCAAAACATACTGAACAATAGCTGTAAACCAGGTCCTAGAGGAAATATGGATGCTCCAAAGTCAACCTCAACCCAGTGTCCCTCCTGCCGTCCCATCAGGGAATACAGAAAAAACCCTTCTCCCGAGGGCATATGCACCCCGTTTCCATGACTCCAGGTATAAGTAGACTGTGGCAAGGGAAGAATATCGTAGTATTGTAGTACCTGCGAGCTTAACAATAAGACCCAGGAACCCAGAAACAAACCCAGCACCAGTCTTTTTATCAGGCCATAAAAATTCAGCTCTCCCAACCAGAAAGCCTGAACCCATCCAGCCTTAAGAAACAGAAAAAACAAAAGGACAGCCAAAATAATCACCCAGCCGAAACGGGCATACTGCAAACCATTTCGCACCAGGGCCTGTGCCCTCTCCCATCCCGGATTTTCAAAACTGGATCGCACTGAAACCATGCTGGAGTCTTCTTCAACCTGTACGGTGAAACTGATATTCTGGGCATGGGCGGGCAGGGGTAAATCAATCTTTACTTTGTCCTGATCTACAGGAGGAGCTATAAGCGACAATTCCAATTTCTGATTCTGAAGACCACCAATCATCTGCCTGTTCTGCAAAAGATTGTAGCTTTGATTTTCTCCAGATCTGAGAATCTGTGAGGATTTTAAGTCAACCCCAATCTTGCCCTCCCCTTCTGAAAACACGGGCACCTCACTGCCGTTTAAGCGAGCGGAACGAAATTCATAGTTTTTGGGAAATTCAAAAATATAACTACCGGGTTTCTCAACCTGTAGATTATAAGTCCAGCTATGGATTGCTCCCCGGTCTGCCTGAAAACGGGCCACTCCAAAAAACCCAGCTATCACCAGAGAAACTGGTTCTAGTCTGGTAAAAAGCTCAGAATCAATATGTACGGAACCAGAGTCTCCCAGAATCCGACAGGCATATAGAACCGGCTCTCCATTTTCAGGTTTTAATTCGGAAGGTAGTTCTGTCACATCCACGCGGGACACCCTCTCCGTATGATCAAACCGGACTTCCCGAACCCTTAAAACATCAGAGGCTTCCAGGGCCAAAAAGGATCTTTGAGATGCGACTTCATGCATGCGGATCAGCCCCGGTAAGTGTATGGGGATATCTGGATTTTCTCTGACAAAACGGCCCACCATCTTAAATGAGGCCAGGTCTCTTTGGTCACGATGAAATCGGATCATGCCATTATGCTTAACAAAACTAAGACCCAGACCATTTAACCCAGTAACTTCGGAAACCTCAAAACCCTGAGGAACCAAAAGACTGATTTCCCTGACAGGATGGCGGGAGATCGTGAGATGTGTCACCATCTCATAAACTACCTCGCTCCTGCTTAAACGCAAACGGTGGGACGACTCTGCAAAAATCTGGGGTTTCAAAACATCATCCCCAACTACCGAAACAGGCTTCACTGGATCCATCTGGGCCAATCCCTGACGACGGGCCCGGATACGAAGCCCCTGGATCCCTTCAGTCGAGACCATAACCGGTATGGCAAGTTCCGTTCGCAATGACTCCAGATAGACTCGAGGCTGTAGCCAGTCCCCGTCTAACTGTAAATTCAGTTCTCCTGCCCATGAATAGATAAAGGGCACTAGAAGATCCAAATCCCTCTGATTGGCAGGAATTGGAAAAACAGCTACAAAATCCACCTGTTCTTCCGTGTCACTTTGTAATTTCCAGGTATCTGCATCATAAATCAGTTCAGGGCCCGTATATTTTGTCAATGCAAAACCGGCTGGCAATAACTGCATCGGCTCAGGACTTGTAACCTGGGCCTTAAAGCTTAGAAACAGTGCCGCCTGCCCCAGCCCAAGAGTCAATTTCATATCCTTGATACGGGCAGGCACAGGGACCTTTGGCTCAAAATCCTTTATGGCATTCAGTTCTTCATTTGAAATCAGGACATGGGATGAACCAGGAATCTGACCTGGCCCCAGAAGTTTTTCCCTGACTGGTAGTGCCTTTAAAGACACCACAAATAACAACAGAAACAGAAGCCTTAGAGCCAACATAAAAACCTCCAGGATGCAATAATATCACAGGAATTTAGTTTTGAATTATCGGTTTGCGGAAAAGCCATAACTGTTGAGTGATTTAGAAAACCCCTATATTATAGGAAAATCTTTCCCGGGAGGCTTTGTATGAAATCGTTTAGTGTTGCTACAAAAATCTGGCTTAGCATGCTGGTTTTGGTTCTGGCATATTTAGGCTCTCAGGTTCTGGCCTGGAAACTGGAAAAAAACCTGGAGACCCAGCTAAGACTGATTGACAGCACCTATTTTGTGTTATCACGCAACTCAGAACGATTGATTGGTACATTTGAAGAAATTCAACAAGACTTTATGACCGCTGTCATGACAGGAGAAACAGCAGCCCTTCAGGACAGTATTCCTAAAAAAAATGCCCTGCTTCAAGAGATGGGCCATCTTCTGAATTTACCCTCCCTCCCGGTAAACACAAGTACTCACCTCAGTAAGCTGCTTGAGGATTTTAAAACCCATTTTGAAGCAGCCCTCCCGTTATATACTGCCATGATTCGCAATGAACATGGAGCTGATGCCACCGCTAAAGCTGAGGAGCTTCGTTTAGGTAAAGAGTCCTTGCACTCCCGGTTTACTGAATTGCGAAACTCTAGCCAGGAGGCCCTTCAATTAAGAATGGATGCAATTCTATCCGATCAGGCAGCCTCAAGAAATCTGCAGTGGATCGTATTTGTTCTAGTGCTTTTAGTGACCTGGTTGACCACAAGTATTGTGATTCGAAACTTTATCTGCAAACCTCTTCTTATGGCCACGGAACTGGCTGCAACCGTGGAGCAGGGTAACCTCGACATGCGTATAGAGATTGACAGTGAAGATGAAATCGGTGTGCTGGTCAGAACCCTGAATCGTATGGCCGAAGGGTTAAAGCAGAAGGCTGAAGCAGCCCAGGCCATTGCCAGTGGGGATTTAACCAGGCAGATAGTTTTAAGCTCCTCACAGGATATGCTGGGTCAGGCATTTTCCAATATGAGTAATAATCTCAATCATTTTCTCTCTGAGGTTCATGAAAGTGTGGTTCAGGTAGCATCGGGGGCATCCCAGCTTCACGGCGCATCTCAGGAGCTGTCCTCCGGTGCATCCAGACAGGCATCGTCCCTGGAACAGATATCAAGCTCCATGGTGGAAATCGGGGCACAGACCAAGGCCAATGCCCAATCCGCCCACAAGGCTAACGATCTGGCGGTACAATCAAGGCAGCTTGGAGAAAATGGACACCAGCAAATGGCCCGCCTTCTGGAGGCCATAGATGCAATTGCCAAATCCAGTCGTGAAATTGCTAAAATCAACCGGGTGATTGATGATATTGCCTTTCAAACCAACCTTTTGGCACTTAATGCCGCAGTAGAGGCTGCCAGAGCTGGCAAACACGGCAAAGGTTTTGCAGTTGTAGCGGACGAGGTCAGAAATCTTGCTGCCCGAAGTGCCAAAGCTGCCAAGGAAACTGCGGACCTGATTGATGGCTCCGTTCGCAGAGTGGAAAATGGTACGGAAGCAGCCAATTCCACCTCAGTTGCTTTAAATGAAATTGTATCTGGAGTGTCCCAGGTAGCTGATCTGATCCATCAGATATCCCAGGCAAGCTCAGAACAGGAAAAGGGTATCAGCGAAATTAATAAAAGTCTGGTGCATGTGGAAGAAGTTACGCAAAGCTTCACGGCCAATGCCGAAGAGACAGCCGCCGCATCCAATGAGCTGTCCCGACAGTCTACGGTTGTAGAAAACCTTTTGGGTAATTTCAAAATCATCAAATCGGATTCTGTCAAAACCAAACAGGTTCTTGGTAATAAACCAGCAGCAGCCAAGATTCCCCCTCCAAAAACCGTAACGGCTCAAGGTGTCAAAAACCAATCAAAAGGCTGGGAAGAGTTAAAAGCCAATGCCAACAGTCAGGTTCACAGCTCCAAGGCCAAGGACTTAATCAGCTTTGGTGATGATGAAGAGTTTGACAGATACTAGGTTCGACTTTTACCGCTATCGGTGATGTAACCAAAAAATGCCCCGGCCAGTCCCCCTACTATGTGGGCAAACTGGGAAATGTTGTTGTTTCCAAAGGCCTGGGCTACTTCTGATCCTAGATAGAGGGTAGCCAGAAGTACAAATGTCAAAGGAATGGTTCCACTGACACGGTTAGCAAATGAAGATAGCAGAATGAACATAAAAACTATGCCCGAAGCTCCATGAAGAGCCGTACTTAAAAACATGGCATTCAAGACTGCTGTGACCACGGCCGTACACACCATCATTATCATAAGATCCCGTGAGCCGTATTTTTCCTCAAGAATTGGTCCTAGCAAAAGAAGATAGGTGAGATTTCCCATCAGATGACCCATGTCAGCATGCCCAAAAATATGACCAACGGATCGAATCCAGCTCAAAATATCCAGGGGTGAAAACTGGGGAAAAGTTGTGAAATAGGTTTTTATGACAGAAGGAAGCAGGGTTCTGTCCAGTAAAAGAATCAAGGCACAAATCAGACAGAATGTCAGGGTGACTGGAGCATTATAATGAATACGCATGGCTCAATTCGCAAACACTGGTAAAAAATACCGCCCCAGATTCGCAGGCTCCATACGGACATGCACCCGATTTGATGCAGGCCCTGTCACAGGTTCATCATAACCGTAGCGTAAAACCATGCCCCTTAGAAAGGCTGAGTGCACATAATTGTGATTCACAATTGCAAACAGAACCTCCCGCTTTTTGTGGTACTTGAGTTCGCTCATAAATACATCATGAATTTCCCCTACAAAAACATACAGTTCATCTCTTTTTGGCATTTCCTCTTTTGGTGACGGATAAGATACTGTGGAAAATACATCGTCAAACAAATCCAGTTTAAAAGGAAAGGACATTCCAATCTTTTTACCAAGTTCCTTTTCAGTGTAGGCGATATGCCCGATGTGTTGGGCCGGGCTGGCGGAACAGCCGGAAGGCACACGAAACAGCTCC
The DNA here is from genome assembly GCA_019454875.1 of Candidatus Cloacimonadota bacterium. Classification (GTDB taxonomy): domain Bacteria; phylum Muiribacteriota; class UBA6191; order UBA6191; family UBA6191; genus UBA6191. The sequence goes on from JACFNL010000010.1 coordinate 30,996, forward strand.
TCATCGCTGAAACAATCCCAATAGGCCTTGATATAATCCCGGCTGATCTTCAGCTCTTCCAAAAGAATTGTATGGTCATACATGACCTGATCCAGCTCAAGATTACCTAACAGATTGTTTTCGTCATGATCCAAATCCACAACTTCCCTTTCGCTTTTATAAACACCGGTTTTTGATCTCCTGGAAATGGAGTATGATACCATGCTCTGTAGTTCTTAATCGAAAGGAGTTCTTCAGGCATGGAGCAAGATTATTCCAAACGCCATAGTATGCCCTCCAAAGAGGAGCAGCACACGCTCACCGGAATTGTCATTCTGGATAAAATGATTCATAAGAAACGGACCTTTCTGACTAGCTTGGAAGGTGATGATACTCACCTGGAGGATGTCCTTGATTTTCTCTCAAAGAACGGAGTTTTGGACATAGATGTTGAATCCGCTCAATATACAGTTACGCCGAAGGGCAAATCTCTATATGAAACTTTTTTAAAAAAGTACAAAGAATATTTGCGGGTCTATGATGTGTTTTGTGCAGTGGATCTCGGGTCGGGCGAATTTGGATTCGATAAAATATTTGATTATCAGGCAGATGTATTCCAGCAGTACATCCATGAAGAACGGTTTCAAGATTTAAGAGTTACAGTCTGTGAGTTCAAAAAAATGAACCCGATTGAAGTCGTCTTCATTTCATTTCTGATAGAAAAACGCTTCCGGGAACCCAAAGACAGAAGTACGGTACTGGGTGAAAAGTCTTGGCAATTCAGTCTGGTATATGGGGAAATTTTTCGCGAGATTCTTGGTATCTGCAACCGATCCCTGCACTTTGAAGAACTGGGTTATGAAGATGAACTTGGTAAAGTATCAGGGGAAGCTGTGATTCGGGATGTTGTAGAGCAGGGATGTAAACTTGCCCGTGAAATTCATATGCATCGTCTTGAGCTTCAGAAAGAAAGGGAAGAGGAGGAAAAGGAACAGAGGCTTAAAGATCTTGAGCCTGTTTCACAGACCACAACCGTCTCAGAATATGAATCCTACTACGCACCCTATCACGATCCCTATTACCGTTCCCCACTATGGGATCTTGCCTTATTGGCAATAATTTTATGAGCAAAGGTACCATTACACTAACCCAGGATATCTGCGAGCGGCTCAATTCAACCTTCTTAAAACAGGCCGAACAGACGACCATTCCCTGGAAGCTGGTACTCGAAGATATCTGCAATGTGTTAAATGATGTTTTGGACGCAGAAATTCTTTTGCTTGACTCTTCGCTGCAAGTCATTCTGCGCAAGAGTTTTTCAGAGTTGAATGATTCAAATTCAGAATTGCTCAAGCCCTTGGAACCACTGCTTAGAAGACAGTTTCAGCAGATGCAGGCCATATTCCCTCCCGATAAGTTTCTGGATCGTGTTCACATGCTGCTTCCCCTGACCTGGGGTAGAAAAAAACCAACCACCATAATGCTGATTCGTTTCCCCAAAACTTCTACATCCCAGGGCCTTGCCGTGATGGAAAGGTTAACCCCTGCTCTGGAAATGATAGTTCATGCCCACGATGCCAGATTTACTGAAAAATTGTTTCAGCAGGAATATGTAGAAACCCTGGGCCAGATTTTGAAGTCCAAGTCCACCATGCTTCATGAACACTGTGAGAGGGTGACTGAGCACTGCCGCCTGCTGGCCAATATGTGCCAACTGGCCAAGGAAGAAAAGGAACTTCTGATTCAGGCTGCCAGTATTCATGACATCGGCCTGATTCATGTGCCTCGGGAATTGCTTCTGCGCCCGGAAAAATTAAGCCCTACAGAAATGCTTCTGGTTCGTGAATCCGTTGAGGAAGGATATCGGTTTATCACCTCACGAAACATTTTTGCTCTTGAAGCTATGGCCAGAATTGTATTGAACCATAACGAAAGAATGGACGGTAGCGGATACCCTAAGGGTTTAAAAGGCGATTCCATTCCAAAGTCGTCCCGAATTCTGGCTGTGGCCAATGCCTACGATGCCATGACATCTCCAAAACCCTACAAGTCAAAACTTAGTGCTGAGGCAGCTGCCGAAGAGCTGAGACGATGTGCCGGCCTACCATTTGACAGTCAGAAAACAGCTTCGTCCCAGTCCTGCGAACATTTTGATAAAGAAGTTGTGGGTAAATTCTGTGAGCACCTAAGCAGTCTTCTGGTTCCTCGGGCTTAGTTCCCTTCCCATGAACATACAAATTGATCCACACCAAAAAATTGTAATTCGCCTGCCAAACTGGGTAGGCGATATCGCCATGCTTACTCCAACCCTTAGAAATCTGCGCCTGGCATACCCTAACAATCCAATGATTGGAGTGGGCAAGGGCTTTTGCAAAGATATTTTATCCCCCAATCAAATCTTTGACGAATTTGTCGCCCTACCCGGTAAATCCATTATAAAAAATGCCCGTGCCCTAAGACACCTCAAGGGTGGAGCAGGCATACTGTTTACAAATTCCTTCGGATCGGCACTGGAGTTTTTTTTAGCCGGTATGGGCCCAAGGATCGGATACGCAAATGATGGCCGCTCCCTCTTTCTTTCTCACGCAGTGCCTAAATTAAAAGTCCCCATGGATCAGTATTATGGCCATTTAGGACAGTTATGTGGGGCCAAGCCAGTTTGTGATTCTTTGGAACTGTTAACCGAACAGCAAAGTACCGAAATTGCCAGCCACTATCTTTCAAAATTTGATCTGCGGCCTGGGTGCAAAATAATAGGACTCAATCCAGGAGCCGGATTTGGTGAAACCAAACGCTGGTTCAAGGAATATTTTGTTGAACTGGCAAAAATGAGCCTGAAGTATGACCCCGAGGTGCGATTTTTTGTCTTTGCCGGCCCGGGAGAAGAACACTTAGGTGAATTTATCGCACAAGGAATAGGAGATTCTGCCGTCCCCATCTGGCAGGCAAATCCTGGCCTGAATCATATCCGTGCGTATATTGACAGGCTTTCGGTAATGGTAACCAACGACTCCGGCTTGCGCTGGTACTCCCTGGCCAAAAATATTCCAACCCTGGTATTGTTTGGATCAAGCGATCCGAATCTTACCAACTGTTTCACAAAACATCTTTTGCCCCTACAGCATCCTGTCTCCTGTTCTCCTTGTAAACACAGGGTTTGTCCCACAAAACACGAATGTATGCTCCACCTTACCCCAAACAATGTTTTTAAAATTTTGAAACAGACCCTTGACGAAATTTGAAAATTGATTAGACTGTAGTCCTTGGTAATTTTGTACTACATAGAGGGTGGCAATGTCAGGAAAAATCCGTCAACAGTTGCAGGAAGTAAGCGAGAATCTGGAAATGCAAAACTGGCTGAAAAAACGCTCTGAAAAAGATGTGTCCAGTTCTTCAAAGACACCGGCAACCAGCACGGATACCAAAGGTAGCAACCATACTTTATAGACCAAGCTCAAGCTGCATTTTTGCGAACAGATAATCATCACGCAGCGGATCTATTTGCCTAGCACTCTGATTTAACACAAAAATCACTGCTCCGTAATTCAAATCCCAGTCATTTGGCCTGATCAGCAAGGTTACTTCCTTATCGGAAAATGTTGGCATCAGGGATACTAGAGGAATTTTTATGGTTCGCATGCCCTGAGTCACCAAAAAGTGGGCATCCTGAAGGAGGATTGCTTCCATTTCCGGCCCAATCGCCTTGTTAAGACGCAAGACCACTTCAAACCGTACAATGGATGTTTTGGCATACTGCTCACCTAATTGAGACCAGGGCCTATAAAGCAAAATGTCCTGTGGTGTTGCCTTCAAAAATGCCGCATCCAAAAGATTGGTCCGACTCATGATGGGATTTGTCTCTATAACTTCAACCGTATCCGTCTCCTCGGTAGAAGGTTCGGTGGCTTTAGTAGATACAGGCGATGGATCTACTGACTGAACTTCTGTCAGAATGGGAATACCCTCATCCTGCATTGACTCCCAGGCCAGTTTCTTTTTGGGAGCGCGATATAGAACCGGATCGTATGTTGTATCCATGATTTGTAGTTTGCCACTGGAGTTAACACCAAGCCGATGGTAGTTCTGAATCAATTCCCCTGGAGCCTGTTTTAAGGATTCCGCCAGGGGCAAGAGTGTTTTTTTAATCTGGGCAAAACTTAAGGAACGGATCTCAGAATAGGTGCTTGTCTGCTCCAGCCATCTAGTAGCTAAAGCAAACGCATAAAAATCAGAAATCTCTACCTCAACAACCTTTTGATCGGGAGTCCCTAATGCAATTTCCAATGCCTGATCCGAATCATATATCACCAGTCTAATCGGTTCCCTAGGAAACAGTCCCTCAAATGAGAATGAATATCCCCCATCGGCCTGACGGGTAGCAAATGACTTCTTTTGAATCAGTGTGCCTGATTCTGACTGCAAGGCAATATCTAAGGCCACAAAACTGGACTGGGTTGTTCCTGTCACCACACCCGTAGATACTAAGGATTTGGAATAGCGCAGGGAGTCAGAATAAACCAGACCCTGAATCACAGACAGGGAGGATAGATTGCCAACCCCGCTTAGATTCTCCACAGTGCCTGAGTTACACCCATAAAACCACAAGGAAACAAAAAACAGGACAAATAATAATGGTTTTCGCCAAATTTCGCTCATATATCATGAGCTATCGGCAGCCTAAAATTTAAATCCAACCTTCAGACCCACAGAAAATCCCGAAGGATCAAATTCTGTATGTCCCAAAGGATGGATTGAAGGGTACCTGAAGTCATCACTGATTGTATAACTTGCGGCCAGAACCAGGGGCCTGTGCACAATCGGCAGTTTTTTTATCAACAGATAACCTAGACCAAAAGAAATGTAAGGATCGCTTTGTGAGATGAACTGCTGGTTCCTGACAGTATAAAAATTACGAATCGCCTGATTGGGTTTGTAGTGTCTGACTCCGATTTGAGCCTGGGCATAAAGCCTCGGACGAAGAAATCGGCGACCACTGACGGCAAAATCCACCAGATGTACTCTTTGGGAATCATAGGGTTCATTGAGAGTATAAGGGGAATAACGGGCCTCCACAGACAACCCGTCCCTCTCATTTAAAGCCCAGTTTTTAGTCAGGCTGAACCCCAGGGCCGTTTCATACCCAGAACCTCGAACCAGACGGATATTAAAGGCCTTTGGTTTAATCTTGTTCCCATCAAACTTCTCTTTGAACATTTTTAAGGAGTGAATACCCCTATGCAAACGCCCTTCCAGGTTATCCGACTCCATAGCCTTTTTGCTAGCTTCACGGGAATAAGCTTCAAAGTCATACAAAGTGGATTTTGCAGTAGCTTTTTGGGATTGCAACTCAGTGCCAAAGACCGGAAGGCACAATCCAGAAATGAACAGACATGTCACCAGAATACGATTCATGAGCTGATAAGATCGCATCCTTACCTGTCATTAGTCAACCACGATATTTTTGTATATAATCAAAAATCATTCTTTGCGAATTCAAAGGAAGTCTATGAAAGAACCCAAAAAACAACTCACTGTACTAGACACTCCCCTGCCCAAAACCTTTGCTCAGGCTGAAAAGGAGATGGAAGACTGGATGATGGCCCATCCAAAGGAAGTCATTGCCCAGCGCATGACCTTTTTAGAAAAGCTCAATAAAAAACGCTGTAGTTATGGTGAAGGAACTACCCTTCCTATAACCCTGACCCCATTATTTTTAAAAGACAGTTCCCAGAAACTGATCGCGAATGTGGCTGAGGTACTGGAAAGGGCCCTGGATAAAACCATTGATGCCTACCGCAGCGACGAGAAAGTAAGAAGTTATTTCCCCTATACGGATTTGCCCAAGGAATGGATCGAATGGGATCCGGGTTATAAAAAACCTACCATCATCAACCGCCATGATGCCCTGTTTGATGGTACAAACCTGAAGTTCATAGAATTTAACACAGATAATCCCGGAGGCCGTGGCTGGACTGGGGTATACGAACAGCTTTTTATGAATCAGGAGTTCTGTTCCGAGCTTATGAAAACCTGGGTGAACCCAGATCGTCCGCATATGCTGCGCATGTTTCTGGACGCTCACTTAAACTGCTACAAGGAATACGGGGGCAAAAAAGAAAAGCCCCGTATTGGTCTGGCCTCATTTAAACGCTATTTGGTCGGATCGGATGCTGAAATTGTGAGGGACTATTGTATTGAACAGGGTTACGAATCCCATTTTGTGGATCCTAGGGAGCTGGAATACCATGATAATGCTCTTTGGTCCAATGGAGTGCAGTTTGACATCATCAACATGAGTCTAAGGTTTGTCTTTTTTAAACGCTACCCCAGAGAAATGAAGGAATTTCTGGCCGCAATGCGCGATCGTGCCATGTGTACAGTAAATCCCTTTCGAGCCCTGATTGGTTCCCATAAAGAAATTATGGCCCTGATGACAAACGAGGACATGCACTATCTCTACAATGAGGAAGAAAGGGAATATATTAAAAAATATGTACCCTGGACCAGAAAGCTTGATGAGACCATCACCCTCTCCCCGGAAGGTGTGGATATTTCCATGCATGAATATCTTCTGAAAAATAAGGACAAAGTGGTGTTAAAACCTACAGGCGGGGCTGGTGGACAGGATGTTTATGTAGGAAAAATCACAGACTATGCCAAATGGGAAGCTGTAGTGGATCATTGTATGGGATGCTCCTGGTGGATTGCCCAGGAAGTCATGGAAATTCCAGAGTATGAATTCCCCATTTTAAAGGATGGCAAAGTCATTAAGGAAAAACGAAACCTCAATATCAACCCTTATATCTTTAATGGAAAGTATGCGGGAATGTTGGGTCGAATCTCCTCAAGTAAAGTGGTCAATGTTTCTTCAGGCGGCGGAATCATCCCTATTTTTCCGTTAAAACCAGGATCCTAAACCGACTTGCCTGAGGGCAGGGTAAAAGAAAAGGTGGAACCCTTGGATGGCACACTCGTAACCCTAAGGGTTCCACCCCATTTTTCAATATATTCACGGCACAGAATCAGACCAAGACCTGTACCTTTTTCGTCCTGGGTACCCTGTCTGGTAGTAATTTTATCAATTCGGAACAGATCCTGAAGCAAGGATTCATCCATACCGATACCGGTATCGGATATCTGGACTTGTGGCAAAACCTCATCTTGACTAGTCTCAATCGTCACAACTCCACCCTGGTGTGTGAACTTTAATGCATTGCTTATCAGATTTCTCAAAACCGCCCGCAGCAGATTTTTGTCCACAAAAACCTTTTGTTTGTTTGACTGCTGCCTGATTTCTATGGATTTGACTCCCGCCAGATCCTGAAGCTGCTCCACGACAACCCTGATCTCAAAATCAAGATCCAGTATCTCGGCATTGTAGCTGATGCGATTTCTCTGCAAAAGCCCCCATTCCAACAGGTTTTCCAAAAGCGAATATATCCGTTTGACCAGGCTATGCAAATTTTTGGAAGATACCTCCATCTTTTCCCAGGCCTTGTTTTTAGCCTGCATCTGCAACAGATCCGCCATGCTTAAAAACACAGTAAATGGCCCCCTTAAATCATGGGCTAATATGGAAAAAAATCTGTCCTTGGCCTGATTGGATGCCTTAAGTTCGGCATTGATTCTCAAAATCTCATCCTTGGACTGTTTTAAGGACACATGGGTTTTAACTCTGGCCAGTAGCTCTACACTGTTAAACGGCTTGGAAACATAATCTACGGCCCCGCACTCAAATCCCTTTAACACATCCTTTTCTGCTTTCATGGCAGTGAGAAACAAAACCGGGATATGTCTAGTCTGCAAGGACTCCTTCAAACGCATACAAACTGTATATCCATCCATTTCTGGCATCATGACATCAAGCAGTATCACATCAGGCTTTCGGGCTGAAACCATAGAAAGTGCCTGAGCCCCGCTGGAGGCAAATGCCACATCATATCCGTTTTCTCTTAACAGGTGTCCTAAGAGCTGTAAATTGGTGGGAACATCATCCACAATCAAAACCAGACCCTGTTTAGTGTCAGGCTGGATTTCAGGTTCAGGTGCACTCATGTTTCACCATCCCTACCATATTTGGGTATTGTTCCAAAAGTTTTTGCAGGCATTCGATATCAAAAGTCTTGGCTGCATGAACAAGTTTATTGCTGTAGTTCATAAGTACTGGGCACTGACATTGATTCCCATAATGATTGAGTTGCACCGCAAAATCTTCAATCTCGCTGATTACCAGAGTGGATAAAATAAAATTAAGTCGATTGAGCATAGGCCCGGTAAGCTCCTGAATCACATTTTCAGGCAGATGTTTGGGAAACGGTGCTCCCTCAGGAACAAGATTTTCCCAGGGTTCAGCCACAGCTTTTATCCCCTCGACCAGCTGCCGGGGCTCATCTATCCAATTTTCTGTGCTTAGTACCTCAAGATCATTTAGCCGGATCTCAAAGGTAGAACCAATTCCTGGCTTGCTTTGAAGATGGACTGTTCCGCCCATAAGTTCCACAAGTCTTTTGGTAATAGATAAGCCTAATCCAGTGCCCCCATAGCGACGGGAGGACTGCCCGCTCTGCTGACGGAAGGCTTCAAAAATCACCTGCTGCTCGGAAGCAGGAATCCCAATTCCTGTATCCTTGATTTCAAGAACAAGATTAAGCCTGCTTTTGGAAACATGGACTACTCTGGCACTGACACAAATTCTGCCATGGTCAGTAAACTTCACCGCATTGCCTAAAAGATTAAAAAGAATCTGTCTGGTGCGGATCTCGTCAAGCATTAACAGGGAAGGTAGCTGGGGATCAATCTCCACCACTATGGCAATCCCTTTTTCCTCAGCCTTGAACAAAAACATCTGCCGTATATCCTCAATCAGATTCCTAAGGCATACAGGCTCAAGATTCAAATCCATGCGGCCTGCCTCGATCTTGGACAAATCCAGAATATCGTTGATCAGGGCCAAAAGAGTTTTACCTGAGGATGATATGGCTGCTAGCCAGGATCGTTCCCTTTCCGGCAGATCCGAGTGACTCAAAAGATCGCTAAATCCCAGAATCGAGTTCATGGGTGTACGAATCTCATGGCTCATATTGGCCAGAAATTCAGATTTGGCCTTGGTGGCCGCCTCTGCTAGATCTCTGGCATGCTGCAATTCAAATCGGGACTTTAATTCAAGAGTCACATCCCGAATCACGGCCACACCTATGGCCTTTCCATTCAGGGTAAACATACCCCCTGCCACAATCACTGGGAAACAGACCCCATCCTTGCGCCTCTGGATACGAAATCCCCCCTGAGCAGGAGGCACAAAACCATCCGGCAGTTTCAGTTCCTGGTTGGTGCTCAAATCCCTGCCCTGAAGCTCGGTAAGTTTCATGCTCAAAAACTCATCTCTGGTATAGCCGTATACCCGCTTGGCCGCCTCATTTACATCAGTAATTATTCTGGTCTCCAGTTCATAAACCAGGATGGGATCACTCACTGTAGAAAAGAGCTGCTGGTATTTTTCCGCACTTTCTCTTAATGCATCTTCGTACCGTCTCCGCTCCCGGATTTCAGTAGCGAGCTCGACAGTTCTTTCACGAACCTTGCCCTCCAGTTCCTCATTATAGCGACCCAGGGCATCCTGGGACTCCTTCAGACTGCTGACATCCACAGCAAAGGTGAACAGACCAATAATTTTACCCTGAGAGTCACGGTGGGGAACCTTGTCCACTTTAAGCCACACGGAACCACCAGAAGGAATCTCAAGGACTTCCATCTGCCCCAGAACAGGCTTGCCGTTTTTCAAAACCATCTCATTATCACTGCCATATCTCTGCCAGTAGGAAGGAAGCACCTCGCACATTAAACGGCCCTGGATTTCCTGAGGGCGAAGACAGGATGTTTCAAACATGGCCTGATTAGCCCTTAACATCCTTCCCTCAAGATTGGTATACCAAATCAGTGCTGGCACAAAATCCAGTACAATTTCGTGCTCATTAAACACGCGATGGCAAACAGAATTACTCTTTTGAAGTCTCTGTAAATTCAGGGTCTGGGATAAAAGCTCGCATATACTTAAGGCAAACCACTTTTCCTCAGGTTTGATATTAATTTCTCCCTGTTTTCCTTCCAGCGTCCAGATGCCAAGAATCTTGTCCTCATATACCAGGGCCACATCAATAAAAACCTCTGGCATTCGCGACATTCCCCGGCTTAGAAGTATGTTGTCTAGCACATCTCTATCGCGGCGGGAACAGACTACAGAACGGGAGAGAATTGATTGAACCCATATTCCGTCCTCAACAGGTCTGGCCCGGGCCCCGCTGTAAAACTCACCGCTTCGTCGATCGTAAGTGACAGTTTCACAAAGACAAAAACTATCAAAATCTTCTCTTTCCCATAGGGTTGCGTGGCTTGCTTCAAAACACTCGGCAAGCTCCTGCATCACAATCCTTAAGAACTCATGATACTCCTGAGCCCGAAAGGTCGGGTGCAGTGCCAGCTTTAAAAGCAGAGCCGACAGGGAACGAACCCGGGCACATTCGCGAGCGTCATCAACACAGGGGTCGGTCATATGGAACCAAAAATGCTGACAGCTTTCATGAGTTCCTGTGCTCTTTTTAGTTGCGGATCAAATTGGGAAATTGGGATCTGCCCCGGTGGAAGTTTGACCTTTTCTCCCTTTTCCAAAAGGGCTTTCTGCTTTTCCGTAAGCTCCTTGATGTTTTCCTGGTTATGTTTCACAAGCTCTTCACGGTACTTTTTCATTTCTTCTTCTTTGAGCTTGGGAAACTCTACCTTTACATCCGGCTCAATACCTTTCCCATGAATTCTGATACCAGCAGGCGTAAAATAATAGGCTGTAGTCAAAGCTATGGCTGAACCGTCTCCAAGAGGCATCACAGTCTGTACAGACCCCTTGCCAAATGATTTCATACCCAAAAGCAACCCTCGGCCCGTATCCTTGATTGCTCCCGCCACAATCTCGGCCGCAGATGCCGAACCCTGATCAATCAAAACCACAATCGGATAGGTTCTGCTGCCACTGCCTTTTCCAAGAAGTTTTGTCTCAGCACCCTTACGATCCCGAATGGAAACCACTAGTTCATCTTTTTTTAAAAACTGTTCGCTCACAGCCACAGCTGCCTCTAAAAGACCTCCTGGATTTCCCCGCAAATCCATAACCAGCCCTTTTATAGCCGTACTGTTTTCCATGGCCTCCAGGCTCTCCTGCAAATCTTCTCCCGTGGTCGCCGTAAATCCGGTCAGACGGACATAACCAAAACCAGTTTCTAAAAAGCCGGAACGAACGCTGGTCACCTCAATAAAATCTCTGGTGATTTCATAGGCAATAGGCTCATCTTCACCTTCCCTGCCAATGAGAAGTTTTACCTTGGACTTAACTTCGCCCTTCATCAATTTAGAACCTTCTTCAATGGTCATTTCCTTAGTGTCATGACCATCGATCTGCAAGATTTTGTCCTGGGCACGGATGCCAGCCATAAAAGCCGGGGTGCCTTCCATTGGAGAAATCACCCGAAAACAGTCTTCTTCACGGGTCCAGGTTATTCCAATACCCCCAAATCCTCCCCCGATATCTTCCTGCATGGATTCATAATTTCTGGCAGGGATATAACGGGTAAACGGATCTTCAAGCTTCTTTAATATTCCCTCAATCGCACCTTCCACAAAGGGCAAGGTATCTTTTGCCTTGTCTTCCTCGACATAACCCTGTTTTACGATCCGTACTACATCAGAAATTTTGCTAAGCTCTGTAAAGTAGCTGACATTGGCCTTAGCGGCAAAGGACACGGTGTTTAGAGCTATATTCAAAAACATGCTCAGGATTACAATTCGATTCACTCAATTCTCCTCTGATAAACCTGACTCATCACAACTGTTTATGATAGCCTTTCACGGAAATGAAAGCATGGCTATCTGCATTTTTTGCCCCCAAAGCAGCCTACAAACTGCTTCGGCACAATTCATCATTACAAAAACTCATGATAGTGCCCTGCATTCTACATCTTTTTGTATTTTTTCTCTCCCTGTACGCCACTTTGAACTGGTTTGGATATCTGTTCCCTGTTGGCTGGCCAGAACTCCCGCAAAATATTGCTGAACTCGGCTCCTTCTTTTGGCAGATTTTGGTATCTATCTCCATGCTTCTGGGAAGGGGAATCATCTTTTTGGCCTGCTGGCTACTGGGATTTTCTGTCTTCTGCTCTATTTATTACACCTGGATGCTTGAAAAAGTGGAAGGTGTTTTAGGGGTAGAAACCTGTAATAAAAACACATTAAGCCCTATCCGTCAGATCCTGGATATGGCCGGAATTGGCTTGATTCTTTTGGTTGGCAATGCCGCTGCCGGTATATTTTCTCTTCTTCCCGTACTTGGAATTGCTGGTTTTTTTGCATTTGGGACAGTTTTGCAGGCCTTACTTTTAGGTTGTGAGTTTTTTGACTGTGCCCTGAGTCTTCGTGGCAAATCGTTTACCCAAAAGCTCAATTTTTTTTATACACAGTCCGGTTCCGTTTTAGGAATTGGAGCGGTTTCCCTGATTTTTTTACCCATTCCCATCCTGAATGCCGCCCTGTTTACACTCTCCATTGTTGGGGCAACCATCCGGCTAAGAACCATGGAAGTCAGACAAAAGACCCTGGAATGTCTGGGTTCCGAATGGGTTGCTTTAATCCGTGATGATACGGCCATGATGTTTCCCGATTTTCTTTCCGGTCGTTTTAAATCAGACACACAATCTGACTGGAACGGTCCCTGTTACCTTGCCCTGAATCAGGAAACTAACAAAATTGTGGCATTTGATTCCCTGAGTGTGCGCTGGGAATCAGAGAATGGGCTGCAAATATGGTCAGAAATTCAAGAAGTTTCGCTAAGCACATTGCGCTCTGCTAAAATTGGGAAATGCGAGCCATGAAACGAAGCCTTCAAGACATCATGTTTGATATTAAAAGCCATGATGCCGACATCCGCCGATTTGCAGTAAGAGATCTATGTGTTTCTGACATCCCCGATAAAGTCAGGATTCTTGAGGACTTTCTGGTTGCTGAGACGGATATTCAGATCAAATATGAAATCCGCAAATCAATCAATGAATTACAATCCTTAAACCGCCCCGTCAAAAAAAATCTGGATTCAGAGAACCTAAGAAACCTGGACAGGGCCTTTCAGGCCACTGACCCTGAAATTGTCAACCGTGCCTATATTTATGCCGTCAAACACAGGCTGGAAGAATTTCTTCCTGAAATGCTTCTAATCGAAAGTTATACCCAGGATACTTTCCATAAAGTGTGTAACATTCGTCTGCTTCTGGTTTCAGGGGACAAACATTTTGATCACATCCTCGGATACCTTGAAGACCCTGAGCCCCGTGTCATCTCCACGGCTATTGAGGCTCTGGAAATCATTGGAAACACACAGGCTCTAGCCTCCATTACCCAGTTTTCCGGGCACGAACATAACCGGGTTCGCGCCACAGCCATCAAGGCATTGCACAATCTTGGCGATGCCAGATCCTTTGCGTTTTTTACCAGAATGGTGCAATCTCCTCACTCTGCCTTTCGTGATTCCGCCGCCTTTGCACTAGCCCAGATTAATCTGGAGCAAGGGCCACAACTTTTGGCCATTCTTTTAATGGATGAGGTTGAGAGTGTAAGAGTCAAAGCTTTACGGGGTCTGGAAAAACTGGCTGATGAAGGCAATGGTCGGGCCAGAGAAATTCTTGAAAATGTGGAGAAACAAAACCCTTTTGGACTCTGGCCAGACAAAATTTTTCACAAATTCCAGGGTATTAAAGTAGAAGTCCCCATCAAAAAAGAAGGGCCTGCTGCTCTCGATTCAGATATTCAGGAATTCCGTATGAGTGCGGTGCAGTCCTTGGTTGAACAGGAAGATGGAACCGACCCATCCATAATTATTAATCGCCTGAAGCTTGAGAAGGACTATAAGGTCATTGCCGCTCTTGTGGTCAGTTTAGGAAGAATTAAGGGTGATCCCAAAATCATTGTGCCCGTTTTGGAAAAGTATCTGTCTCATCACAATGATAGAGTCCGAGCCAATGCTGTAGAGGCGATTACCTGTATCGTACCTCCTGCCAACCGTCAGATTTTGTTTCGCTGCCTGGATGACACTAGCAATCGCGTCGTAGGCAATGCCATTTTAGCCCTGTATAAAGTGTTTCGCAAAAAAACGGATGCGGCCCTGAACCGTCTCGCCGACTCCCCGCATAAACTGAACAATCTGACAGCCGCTTTCTGCATCGGAGAACTTGCGGATCACAACCTTCACATTCTGGCCACCAAACTTCTTAGAAACCGACATCCTGAAGTCCGTGAAAAAACCGAAACAATTCTTAAGATCCTGGAAAAAGATATCCCCGCATTTCGTACAACTCTGGAAAACTACAAAAAGGAAAAAGAGGCTTTTGCCTGATTATAGTTCCTCCTGCATGTTTTGATAAAACTCCTGCAACCGGTGATGACGAATCTGGGCCATGTTTTTACCAGTCACGGTGTTAAACAACCCTTCAAGCAATAGCAGTTTTTCATCAAAATGCTTCAGCGAATCTCTTAAAGACCTGCCTTTATGCCCCCCATAAGCAAAACAACGGGCAATACCAATGGCTCCGATTGCATCAAGACGATCCGCATCCTGAACAACCCGTCCTTCCAGGCTTTGCGGTCCAGCCTGACCATTGGAGGCTGAAAAGCTCATCAAAGCCACTTCCCTGCTATACCAGTCCGCCTTATCAGCCTCAACCCCAGCCCTGATTAAAAGACCTACCAATGAAAGTTTTTGCAGATTGTGGCCTAACTTTTTATCCCCATAATCATGCACCAAAGCCAGCATTTCACAAACAATCGGATCGGCTCCCTCTTTTAAAGCTATTATTTTGGAATTTCTCACAACCCGCAAAACATGCTCATAGTCATGCGAGCCTTCTTTTCCCTCAAACAACTCCCGAACAAACTCGTATAGAAACTCAATATTCATGTTCTTTTAACCACTGCAGGACATCAAGCATGGTCTGGCGATGCGATCGAAGAACCAGGCCGGATTCAATGGCCTTCTGGCTGTTGATACGAAACAGAACTTCCTGCTCTGGGGGTAAAATCAGAGGCTGGGGTGACAAAGGACTACCATTTAAAAACTGAAGGCTGATGTTTTTTCCCATCACCAGAGAGGACTGTTCCAGCCAGTCCTTAAAATTTAGTTTTTCCAGGGGACCGGCCAGATTAAATACCCCTCTGAGGTCCTCTTCCAAAGCGTGCAAGATAAAAGCTGCCATATCTGAAACATCCAGAAACTGAATGGGTTGAGCCGGGTTTCCAAACACCTCAATGCTGTCAGTATCACAGATTTTTTGCATCCACCAGGCATAACGGTTGGTGGGGTCCCAAACCCCAGCCAGGATTCCCGGTCGTAAAATGAGGGCATCGGGAAAATATTTCAGAACTTCCTGTTCGCACTGCACCTTTTTTGCACCATAATCAAGAGCCGGATTTCCTCGTTCCGTACCCAGGTAGGTTTCTGTGTTCTCGTCAATCTCTATAGCAGATGGAGCGGGATTGTAAACGGAAATGGTACTGATAAGTACATAATGCGAAACCCTATTGTGTAGACCCGGAAGTATCTTTTCCAGATCCTCAAGAGAATAAGCACAAAAATCAACGATACAGTCAAACTCTCCCTCAAGGCTGTCAGGAATTCCAAGTTTTCTATCCCCGATATGCTGGATCAAAAAGGTGTAGGTCTGATGGTTGGTTTGACCTCTGTTCCACAATTCCGGTTCAAGTCCTGATCTAAGGCACTGCTCTACAAACTGCCTACCCACAAATCGGGTTCCGCCAAGAACTAATATCCTCACCGCAAGGCCATCCTCTTTTGGCGATATGACAAAAACAATCGCCCGTTAAGGCAGGTCTGCAAGCCCAAAATGGCGTTGGTACCCAGACTTTCAAACCTGAGGGCATTATCAAAAGCCTTGGATGCCGCAACTCTTTGGACCCCAAGATTGCCCCCACCTAACACAAGTTCAGGAGCATCGTACAAGCGGGCTTCAAACCAGCCAATGACGGGATGGAATTCACGGATGGTTCTCACAAACTGAAAGTCATCTGCAACCAGTGATGTGTGTACCATGGTATACATGGAGCCAGTATCCACAAATGCCCGAAGTTCCTGATTGCCTAATCGCATGGGAACTACTGGTGCATGGCTTGATCGAACCGTTTCAGATGGGGTGGGGAGTTCAAACAGATCCACTTCCACAGACTCTTCGGGCAGGGGTAACAATCCATCACTTAAACTGAAGGAACCCTGGCTAAAATCTACTTCCACATCACAGGACTGGAAAAAGTCTGCCCCAAGGACTCCATCAATCGGCATACCTATCAAAAACCCGATATCCTCAACCATATCCCCGGAAAAAAACTGTAACAGCATCTGCCCTACCAGATTCTGTCCAGGATCAAATGCTAACTCTCCAAACCAGATTTTCCCACCCAGGGGGTTTTTCATGGTAGTGACTGGCATTCCAGTGTCCGCTAACAGGGCAAGCTCTATTCCTTCTTCATCCTCAGCCCATAAAATCCAGTGATTGTTGACAATTTCTGAGCGCAACATGCTTCCTCGCAAAGTAAAAAGGGCCTGCCGCATGGGACAACACCCACAACTCGCAGGCCCTTAGGGCTATTTTAACCGTTTTTCAACGATTCTGAAACAAGCGCTGAAAATTCTCTACAGACTTCAGAGGTTTTCGCATAATAACCTCTGGCTTGACGGCATACCCTTCGGTTTCCCTCATGACATTGGTTCCACAATGAATCTGGCCGTTGGAATAGTGATAAGCCAGGTTTTCCAGAAAATGAGGTACAATTTTTGTGGATGCAGTGGTTTGACGGATATGATCGTTAAACAAAGGGAACTGAGCATCAGGAATCACAGCGTGATGACCTAATACCAGCATATTCACTGTGCCTGGCAATAGTGCCACACAGCCATACAGTCCACCACCACTTTTGCGACCCTGAAAGATTGTGGGAAAAGAAACCACTCTGAACTCGGTTCTGCGACCTTTGGTGGCCGCTGTAATACTCTGCTTCAGAGTCTCAATATTTCTGTCAATCAACTCAGAAATACTGCGATTCAAATCCACAAGCTGATTCATTCTTAATGGATCAGAATTTCTGGCAACCGGTTCGGTAAGAATATTTCCCTCGCTCAGATCGTAGTCATCAAGCCCCATCCTGGAAATACCTTCTTCCTTCAAAGAGTTATGCATATTGATAATCTGGGAACGGTAGGAAGAATGGATGGCGTTCAACTGTTCTGGACTAGCATTTTTGATTAAATCTATCGCCAGACCTGGATCGGCCTTGACAATAGCATAACCACCGGGAGCTGAGGCGTCGGGTACAAAGGAGACATATTCATCAACATGCCCTACTGTAAGCCAGCGGGTTTCCAGAAGGGCTGTTTTATCTGCATACCCTCTCTGGGCAAAAAACTGCCGTAAATCCTGAGTGGATGTATCACCAATCACTAAAACATTGTCGGGGGATACTTCAATATTGCCGCCGTAATCCCCTTTGATTCCCTGATTATTGGGGTTTTTCAGATAGTGGGCACCCCACATATCGGCAAACAGCTTTGGCAGGCCACGAAGACCACGACCACGGTTGGAGTCAAATATAGTCAGCTCCGGTTCAGATTTACCAGAAACTTCCGCCACCAGAATTTCGCCCCAGTCCTGCATCCACTGATCGGATGTAAAAAACTGTTCGTTGATTTCAACCAATGAACCATAAAGACCAGCATCTTCCATCTGCTTTTTAAAGCTTCGGTATGAAGAAGACGAGTCTACAATCACATGTAATTTTATGGGATTGGCAAAATCCTTGTTGATACTCTGAATGGTGCGTACCAGATTGTCTACAAACCCTGAGGTCGAGTAGTTTCTGACCACAATCACCTTTTTTGGCAGATTGTTATTGGACATCATACGCAGTTTGGTTACCTGCTCAGGCTGAATTTCACGACTCAGAGTTTCATCTGCGTTCAGTGGGGCTGCCACAGCCATAACAGCCATTATTGAATTACGAATCAGGCGTTTCATTGGAATTCTCCCTTGCCAGCGGATCCTAAGCATAAGGATTCCAGCGAATATGTCAACCCTTGGGCAAAAGTTTTAAAAAAGATGCGATTTGACTTTCTGCCTTGTGACACTGTTCAAAAAAGTAGTCGCGATTTTTGTGTAAATCAAAGGCAGACTTGCCCAAAGCAATGTAGCCCTGCTTCAAGCCCTTTTGTACGGACTGTAAACTCATTTGTAATGCAGGATCGGCCCCTTTGCTTCCCGCCCCGGAATCCATGAGCACCTTCATTTCATCTTTCATGCGCACAATCAGAAAATAGTGAGCCTTTAACCTCGGATCATAAATCTCCACCGAGCCTAGCTCCTGAAACAGTTCCGTTCCAATATGATAGAGCTTCTGCTTCATCAGAAGGTTTACCACTTCTGCCTTCTGGGCCTCCGGCAATCCGTGTGTTTGCCAGTAGGAATAAATTTTTTGACGAACAGAGCGCGAGGTCGTTTCAAAAAATACGGACTGCATGGCATCAAGAACCGCTGGCTCAACATAATGGTTGGCAGCAGAAATAGCCCTGACGACCAGCGGGGAATAGGTTTCTAAAAGGGCTGTTCTTATCCAGGGGGCAAACACGGAATTATGAGGCAGATTCTCAAGACAGTACATTCCCGATTCCCTCATGGCCAAAGAGGACTCCGAGAGCATTTCCACCAGAGGGTCAACTACTAGTTGCGGCTTTCGTTTTCCTAGAGTCACCACTGTGTTGGCCCGCACCCGATTGGAAGGATCCTTTAAAAGCTTTTCCAAAGGGCTGTCAAAATCCGGTCTCCAGTGTCTATCCAAAAATTCAACCAGATTGGCTCGCACCCTCTCATCCTCATGCTCCACTAGAGCCAGAAGGATTTCCCATTGTTTTTTATCCGTAGGCCGTTCCAGAAATACAAAGGATTTAGCCAAAGACATGGAGTCCGCTTCGTGACGGATCTTTTCATAAGTCTGGGCTGTACTCAGACCAAAATAGGGATTTTTGGGCCCATCGGTGGCCTCAAACACTCTTTGCAATCTGCCGACAATTTTAGCCGACAAAAAACGAATGTCCCTCTCCTTGGCCTGTTTGAGATGAATCAAATCAACCAAAAGCTCCTCAAATCCTGCGCATTGCTCCAGAATTTCTGAGTCGGCTGACTGGATCTGCATCAGACTTAATATCTTAAGTCCAGGATCCTGAGTCTTTAAGTTACGAATGCTTTTTTCCAGCCTGTGCTTTTCCACGATCCTAGCTTAAATCCACAGCCACTGGACCTGCAACCTCTAAATCCAGCTTTAATAGTCATTTTATGCCCTATTTATCGGAAGTTGGTATGGTGAAATTTTTCAGACAGACCCTACCGCTTGCTGATATAATTTTTTTATGAAAGCCATCGTATTACTGCTGGGCAATCCCGCACCCTCCCCTCGCCTCAGAATTCAGAATTTCTCTAAAGTCCATAATCTGACGGTACAGAAGATCTCCCTTCCTCTCTCCATTGATTTGGAGATTGCAGACTTTTATGTTCTCTTTGGATTAGGAATTAGCCTGACGGATCAGCTGGAGGCCGGACGATCCATCAAGGCACTCATCGGAGAAACCCCCCTGTTTTTTGCCAATGAAACAAGCCTTGACCCAAGGGTCCAAGCCAAAATACCCACCAGTGTCTGTGATGGATTTATTGCTCTTAATGAACTGGAATCCACCATTCATGACATGCTTGTCTGTGCCAGGTTGACCGATTTAGCAGATGTAGCTGGAGTGACAATCAACCAGAAGAGACAGGTTATCAGTACCAGTCCCCGCAAACCAAACACCCATCGTCTACCGGCTGAACACTTCCGGGCAAATCTGACGGATCAGATGGATAGCTCCGGATTTTACCCTGTACTGAGTTCACTTGGATGCTCAGAACGGTGTCATCACTGCAACATTGTATCCAGAGAGGGGTTCCGTCGCCAGATGAGTACAGAGGATTTGGCAACTCTGGCAATATCCTTGAACCGTGAGCAGGGAGTTCGCAAAATCTCCTTTCTTGATCAGGACTTTAACCAGGATCATGAATCGCTGCGACTGTTTTCAGAAAAACTGATCGAGTCCAATTGTGGTATCGAATGGAAGGCAGGCTTTTTCTTCCGTGAATTTTCCGAGACCCTGGTGACACTTCTTAAGGAAAGCGGACTTAAGGAGGCTCACTTTGTAATTTTTAGCGGATCCGATCGGGTTTTAAAAAGAAATAACATAAAACAGACCGTCAAACTGATTCGCAACACATTAAGGCAGTTCTTTAGTTCAGGCATCGTAGTCCGTCTAAAAGTTATGGTTGGACTTCCTTATGAAAACTGGGTTGATTATCACCGAACCCTGGCATTTCTGGAATCTGTCAGACCACTGGTTCATGAAGTGCAGGAAATTCGCAGTATCTCCATGGAAGCCAACAGCTTCTACTCCCGTCGGCATGAAGAATTCGGGATACAGATAAACCCCGGAGACTACACTGGCTGGGTAAGGCAGGAGCGGGATCATTTAAATGATCATTCATCCCGGATCATGAAACAGGCATTTATTGAGCACAAACTCAAGGGCATGGGACTGTTTCATAAAAAAGGTATTTCTGAACAGTACGATCTGTTTGAAATGCAAAAAAGGTATGACGAATTTAAAGCCTCCCGTAAGGACATCAGTCTTGTCACCTGCCCCCCCTGGGGATATCTGAATCCCCCTGTAGGTATTGCTAAACTGGCTGGATACCTAAACTCCAAGGGTAGATCCTGTGCCGTATTTGACTTCAATGTGGATTTGTACCTCAAGTATGAAGATTTTCAAAGACTTTGGCATGTGGAGAACAAATCCTACTGGTCCAATGATTTAACCTTTGATGTGATTCGTTCGATTTACGATCAGGATATTGATGAGGCTATTGATCAGATTCTTGATATCAATACCGATTTAATCGGCTTTTCTGCAGTGGATCCCAAAGAAAGAATGACCATAGAATTTATGCAAAGACTGAGGGAAAACCACAGTGAACTTACTATCATTTTAGGTGGTCAGGTTTGTGGAACCAAGGAATACAGGCATATCTTTTTTGATAAATTAGGCCCTGGCGGGGTGGATTGTTATGTGGTCGGTGAGGGAGAAGATACCCTCATGGATATTCTGACTGCTTTAGATAACAATCAGAGCTTAAAAGATATCCCCGGCACCTGCCATGTCGATGCCAATGGAGAATGGTCGTTTGCCCCATCCCGTCCCAAGGTGGATTTGTGGAATTTGCCAATCACGACCTTTGAAGAATTTGACCTGACTAAATACTCCTGTCAGGAGCTTTTACTGGAATGGTCCCGTGGCTGTATTGGAACCTGTTCTTTCTGCAAAGCCAAGGTTCTTGATGGAAAGTTTCGCTCCTATAGCCCAGAACATGTCGTGGAGTCCCTTCGTTATTATGTGGGAAATTATGGAATCCGCAAATACACCATCTGCGATCTTGCCGTAAATGGAAACTGGAAACTTCTGGAAAAAACCTGTGATGCCATTATTGAATCGGGGATCAAGGTGGAGCTTAGGGCCCAGGGAATTCCACGCCGGCAGATGAAACTTCCCCTGCTGCAAAAAATGAAGGCCGCTGGTTTTGTAGAAATGCAATGGGGAGTTGAGTCCGGCTCAGACAAGGTTTTAAAGGCAATGGACAAGGACTGGATGTTTACCATCGCCGAGGCCCAGGAAGTGATTCGCAACAGCCATATTGCTCAAATCAAAACCTGCATGTTCTGTATGGTCGGTTATCCCACAGAAGAAGAAGAAGATCATCGCATGACCTATGACTTTATTGACAGAAATGCGGAATACATGGATATGGTCAAATCTGTCAATAGCCTGCACATCATTACAGATACACCGTTACATCACAAAGCCCAGGAGTTTGGACTAGTACTTCCCGAACGGGATTATCACTACCTCTGGTCCATGCCCGGCAATACTCATGAAATCCGCCAAAGAAGGGTTAAGGAACTTCTGGATTTAATTAAAATCAAAAATCTGGAATGTGTGGAAACCAACTTCCTTGAGGGCCGTCAGTATGAAATGGTCAAAGACTACAGGGAAGAATATGTCCCAATGGATGAAAAAATTGCCAGGCTCAGAAAGGATATCAACCAGCTGATTGACTACCGTATGAATCAGTCCGAACAATGGGAAGGTGATGATAATCCCCGCGAGGAATTTCTAGCCAATCACCGGGATCTTCTAGGAGTCATTCACGGAAAACAGGCTTTTGTGGGACCAAAAATTGTGGAGATCGATCTGTCCAACAACTGCAATTTCAACTGTGTTGGCTGCTGGTGTCATTGTGATCACTTAGAAGAGTTAAAAACCCCTGCCCAGAAACGCAAAAACTTTCTACCTTTGGAGACCATTCAGGGCCTTATCAAGGATCTGGCCGATTTAGGCACTAAAACCATACAGCTTGCTGGCCCGGGCGAACCCTTCACCCATCCCCAGATCATGGATATCATTCGATATATCAAGGGAAACGGTCTGGAACTTCACATCATCACCAATTTTTCCTACATTGATTTTCCAGTGGCCCAGGAGCTGATGGATCTCAGGGTAGACTCCCTGACATGCTCACTTTGGGCTGGTAGTGAAGAGGCATTTTTACGCACGCATCCGAATCAGACCGCAAAAGCCTTCCATGATATTAAAAACATCCTGACTTTTTTTGGAAACAACAAGAAGTACAACCGCTATCCCAGGATCAAAATTTATAATGTGATAAACCATCTAAATGCCAATGACATTGAAAACATGGTGCAATTCGGCCGCGAAGTACGGGCTGATACCATGGAATTTACGGTTGTGGATACAGTTCCTGGAAAGACCGAGTTTCTAAGTCTGACCCTGGATGATGTTAAAATCATTGAGGAACAGTTCAGCCGGGTTTCTGCCTCTGCCACTTACCCTGATCCCCCAGGACACAAACACCTGGCAGGACTGAGTAAAGAACAGATGGAGGAACACTATGAGCTTCATGCCAAGTTTTTTACAGACATGGGAGACTATCAGGGATTTGATTACGAACCGGTTAATAAGGTCATGACATGCAAGGCCGGTGTTTCCAATGAAAGAATGGTGCATGATCCTGAATGGCTCTGTGCCAATGTTTTTTATTTTCCATCTCAGGGCTGTATGAGCTGCTCCCAGTTTAATGAATGTCAGATTGATAAACAGGATTTTAGTATCAAAACCCGGTTTTTTGCCGTTTTAGGATTTGGGTCTTTTATTCGCCGGGCCCGTGCTTCTGCTGTAGAACGCAGCCGCAAGGAAGGACGAGGCCGTGAGGTTGCCAAACTGAATCTTTTGCCAGCCACTCCCTTTGTGGATACCTTGCCCTGTACCATTGGATGGAGCTACAGTAGAATTACAACCTCAGGTGATGTGATCCCCTGCTGCAAGGGGTATAACAAACCACTAGGCAATCTTTATGAGAACCATTTTAAACACATATGGAATGATCATAAAATGCGCGAGTTTCGCTTCCGTGCTAAAAATATCAGCAAGGGAGATGCCTACTTTGAGCCGATAGGATGTTATAAGGCCTGTGATAATGTCGGAAACAACATGGAAATTCACAAACGCCTAAAGAAACTTAAGCCAAGAGAACTGTCATGGCTTCAGGAAGAAGCCAAAAGGGTGGACCAAACATGATGGAAGATAATTTGCGCCATGAGCTGCTTGCATACTCACTGGAAGAATTGGAGCAAATGCTACACCGGGGGATGATTCCTGAACATCTTCAGGAAGATCGGAAGGTGATTCTGGCCACCCTGATTGAAGTCATCAAGGAAAAAAAGAGGGACCAGCCCTTTTACCCTGTTTTTTGAGCTCCCAGTCTTTTAATATCACGACTCCAGCGCAAGGCCAGTTCTGACTTTTCTTCCTGCTGTATTCGCAGATCAGAGAGAAGTTTTTTCTGTACTCTTAAAAGGTGTTCATTTTCATCCATCAAAGCTTGGTTTTTTTGTACCAGCTGGCGTTTTTCAGCCTCCAGGGCCGCCATCCCATCATAAGAAACCCCCAACGCCTTAGGATTTTTGATAAACCCCATCAAGTTCTCGTAAATGGTTTCGGGTTTCAGATACTCATGCAAACCGGCCCTTAAATTATCTCTTGCCTGAAGCAGACGATTTTCTAAATTTTTTACATTCTCCAGGTCTTTGGGTTCGGAAAGTAAAATTCCAAGCCCATGTTTTTCAATAAACTCAGATAACTCCAGACCCTGTGGATAAAACACCGGAATACCACAGTATAAATATTCCACCGTCCTTGTTGTAATGGCTAGTTCTCTTTCGCGATTACCTGCGTACCAGTCCCAGGCAGCCATCGCCCTGGAATAGAGCTTTGGAATCCTTTGGTGAGGGACTCCAGAATCAGAAGTCTGGGATTTTAGATGATCGGGATTGAGTGCTGACTGTTGAGCCACACAGGTAAATTCCTTGAACAAAAGTCCTTTTGACTGAAACCATTCCTTAACCCAGTCTCTGTCCCCCATATCGATCCAGGGCCAGTTTCCACCACCGCAGATCACATCCGGTTCGGGTTCCTTTTGTCTATAACCCTTGTACCATTCCTCAGGCAAAAGCAGGGGAACATGCAAAATCCTCTCCTGAGCCATATCCATACCAGCTGCCATGGCAAAGGCCAGAAAATAGTATTTTTGACGCAGGCCCGGAACCAGAAATCCATTACATCGTGAAAGAGCCATCATTTTTGCTCTAAGATCGTATTTTCCCCTCTGTCCCCGATAATAATTCTCCCAAAGTAAAGAACCATGCAAATCACAAAATATCGGGGTTTTAATTCCTTCGAGCTGATCCAGAAGTCCCCACTGCTCCACGATAATTACATCTGGATTGATCTCTGAAATCCTGGCTGCCAGATTCATGCGGATCAGTCCATCCTTACAAATTTCTTCCAGTTCAAAAAGTTCTTCAAATGGGGAAGGTTCCACCTTTGATTTCTGGCGTAAAAATGATACCCTGCACCCGGATTTTTTGAAGGCATCTGCCAGGCCCATAACCCGCAATGCCCCACCAGATAAGGCGTAGTCGCGATTTAAATGCTCGATTGTGACCAGACAGACATGCATTTTTTCCTCCCTGCTTGACAAACATCATACAAGAAGTTGTCAAGAAAAAACCTTTTGGTACGATATAAAATTAGGGTCAGACACAAGAGTTGAAATCAGGCCAAAAATTGTCTTGATCTTTAAGCAGTCGGTTTAGTATGCTCGCATCGGAATTTAGACAGAGACTTTAAACAATTGAATGTAGAAAGGTTAAGTTTATGAGCGCAGTTACCACCTCCAGAGAAGAAATCGTGACCAACTATTATGATGGCAAGAAGTTCTTTCTGGTCTCGGTCAATGGCAATGAAATGTATGTGTCTGAGGAAAAATTTGGTGCCATGAATGCTTCGCACAAACTCTCTGTGAAAAACAGCCGCTAATCATCCGTTGACTTAAAGGAAGCTGCCCCAAGTTTGGGCAGCTTTTTTTTTCTTCAATTGCCCAAAAAGCCTGAACCAGCTATGCTTTACCCATGCTTTTTGGTATATCCCTAAGAAACAGACTTCTTCTGGCTTTTATTCTGGTATCAATAATTCCTGTACTTATTCTTACCCGGCATTTTTACACACATGTAAAAAAAGTCCTCATCCAGTCAGAATTTGCCACCCTCCTGACCGCTAGGGAGTCCAAACGGCAACAGCTCGAATCCCAGTTTTCGGCCCTGTATAATCAATTAAGTCTTTTGGGTTCTTCCCCTGCCACCATCGAAGCTATGACTGCATTTGGCAAAATGCAAAACAGCCAGTCCCAATCCTCACTTAAAATCAGCTCCGAAAGCATGCGTGATGAGCTACTTTCCTGGTACAGACAGGAATTGGAGGGACACTTAAAACTGTCTGAAAACACCCCCGCTTCGGTTCATGAACTGATTCCAGATGCATCTAAAACCATGGAGTTGCAGATTGCCTACATTGCCAGAAACTCCTATCCATTTTCACAGAAATTCCTGCTCTCCTCCGCTGATTTACTGCCTGAATACGATCCGGTGCATCGCGAGATCCACGGGCATTTTCTCGAATTTCGCCAAAGGTTCAACTTTCGTGATATCAGCCTGATTGATACCGAGGGAAACATCCTGTACTCTACCGATAAACTACCTACCTTCGCCACCAATATCCTAACGGGACCCTGGGCAGAGACTCATTTATCCCGTTGCTACAAAAACGCATTGGTGCGGGACTTTGCTGTGGAGGACTTCGAGCCCTTTTTACCTGCTCTGCTCGAGTCCTCGGCCTTTCTTTGCAAAGCTCTAATCCAGGACAACCGAATCATTGGCGTGATATCCGTACAGTTAAACAGCCAGATTCTAAACCGAATTTTAGGAGATAATCCTAAATGGGAAGAGGAACAGATTTCAGGAAGCTGGAAATCCTATATCGTTGGTGGAGATTTTCGTATCCGTAGCGAAAGCGGAACCGCTTATGAAGAATTCAACCCGTTTGACAGTGACCAAACTTATATTTCAGCAATTTCACCCCCAACAAGAATGAACACGGATGCCGTCAGGGCTGCCTTAAGAGGAGAATCCGGAACCACGATTCTAAAGGGACAAAACGGGAAGCAGGTTCTGAGTGCTTACACTCATGTAAGGCTTGGAAACGGCCTATGGGCAGTTCTTTGCGAAAAAGAACTAAGTGAAACTCTAAAAGCTTTAGAAGTCAGCCTGGATCATTTATGGCCCGTACTTCTAATACTTTTAACCATTGTTGTAATTTTTGCACTCTTAATCTCAAAGTCCATTCTAAACCCGATATCTATGATAACCGAGGGGATGAACCGTATCGTAAGAGACGAGCCCGTAGAGTGGATACCCTTTACCACAAACCATGAAGCCGGCAGAATGCTACAGGCCTTTAACAGGATGCAGGAATATATTCTGAACCAGAAAAACTCACTCAGTTCACGCATACAAGCTTTGAGTCATTCCGAATCCGTGGCTCACCAGTCCGAACGGGACATACAAAAAATTCTACAGGAACTGCCTTACGGTATTCAATGGAAGAATCTGGAGGGGCTAGTTCTTGGTACCAATATCATCCATGAGCTTAATTTCTCCAGACACAGACTACCGGAACTCCAGTCCACAGTTCGCACCCTGGAATCTGAATTTCTGGATCAGGGTAAAGGCAGTGTTTCCAAGGTTCTTTCCCTGTTTGATAACGACCAGAACCCTGTGCATATTTTTTGCCATTTAAAACTAAGACTCGATTCCGGGGCCAATCCAGTGGGAGTTTTGGTATGTCTGATGGAAATTACAGACCAGGTACGGGATCAGGCCAGGGATCTCATGGAAAACAAACTGAGGGCACTAAAAGATTTTGCCAATGGCATTTGTGCGGAACTGCCCCCAATCACTGAAAACCAGAAAATCATTTCCCTGCTTAAAAGATATACCTTCCCCGATGTTGCATCTGTACAGGCAGTAAATCTTGTGGAAATTATCGAAGATGCCATAAAGATGCATTTAACCGGTGCTTCAATTCATGTCAACATGACCATGAACAGCCAGATTCGTTTTGTAGCCGGAAATCAGGCGTTATTGCAGGAAGCCTTCAGAACCTTTGCTAAAAGAGCCAGACAGATGATGCCTCAAGGGGGAGCAATCAAGCTTGATCTGCGCAATGACCCCTTAAATGAGCTAGTAATCCTGCGGGTCATGGAGCAGGCAGCGGAACAGGGCAAGGCAATACCCGACATAAAAAGTACATTTGATCCCTATTGCGGTTTTGGCATTGCTGAATGTGGGATGGCTTTGCCCACAGCACTGGCCATCATCCGTGCCCATGGTGGTACAATGGAAGTGGAATCCTATACAAACATCGGAACCTGCTTTGAAATACGGCTGCCTATACATGACACAATCACAAACTAAATATAAGGGCCAGATATGAGTACTCCTCTTGTCATAAAAAAATACAAAAACCGTCGGCTCTATGACACAGAACGGTCCTGCTTTTTAACCCGTGAGGAGCTTCTTGAGATCGTCCGCAATGGACGGGATGTTAAGGTTGAGGATCCCGAAGGCCTTGATGCCACTGTAGAGGTGCTTTTGCAGATGATGCTTGAAACCGGAACCGATGGTAAGGAGCGCATCATCCCTTCAGATTTTGTGCATTTCCTGATCCGGGCCAATAAAAACTCCCTGCATAGTTTCTTTCATCAGTTTTTGCCCAATGCAATGCAAAACTATCAGGAATCCCTGCAAAATATTCAGAAAACACAAACGGATATGGCCACGGGAATTCTACAGGGCATCACCACCTTAAACCCCTTTGCCAGCGCATTCCAGGCGTTTCTTCCCAAAACCCAGTCCAAACAGGATGACACAAAAAAAGAGGTCGATGAGTTAAAGAAAAAACTTGATGAAATGCAAAAAGCCCTGGAACGCATCAGTAAAAACAGCTAGGGCCTGCCCCTATGTCACATCTTCATCACGGCGGCGCAGACGGCGCAAAAGTACTACTCCAGTGTCTGAGGTGATTTTTAATTCTCTACCCCAGGCCCCGCCAACATCGTAGGCCGCCGGGGTCAAAGACAGGGATTTTAGAACCTGTTGGGCCAGAATTACATTATCTAGCCCTTCTGTCTGTTCCAGATGAGATTCCCTAGGTGAACTTGCCCCACCAAAAATTTTAATAACCAGCTCAAAAAAATCTATGTTCTGTTGTTTAAAAATCTCAAAAGCATAAGCAAATGCCGTGTCTAAAAAACGAAATGAAGGCTCAGAGTCAGGGTGACGACAGGCAGGTGCCAGATCACTGTGAAAAATTACGGTCTGAGAGGTAGGCGGATGCATCATTAGCACCACAAGCCCAGGACCAACCGTAGCCACAACATCCACAGGCTCAGATCCGTGATAAAACACACCAGGCTTCAGATGTAATACAGGCAACACAACAAATCATCCTCCTGAGTTATTCTACAGTAAGCCTTGACGATCCATAAATTATCATTATTATCAGTAACCTGACCATATACTTAAGGAGCCTGAATGAAAAAATTAATCGGGGCTACTGCGATTAGCCTACAACTTTTAACCCCTACGGCATTTGCCGCCGATCAATCAGAGCAGGAGAATCACTTCCGTGAATTATACGGAATTGAAGTGCAAAATGAATCGGTCTCCTCGTATTATGCAGATGCCGAAGGCTTAAAAGGTCGACAACTGTTTGATGCCCTGCATGAAATTACAGGCAGAAACTACAGAAGCTTCAGCTACGGAGAAGCCAGAGACATCCTCTATAACAAAGCAGATAACCAGAATGGCAAAGTTTATGCCCATTATTCTGACTTGTGGGTGACTGGCAGAGGACGAGACTGGAAAGAACAGGGTGATGCCAACCGTGATGGTACCGGCAATGACTTTATTAACTGTGAGCATATCTGGCCCCAAAGTAAATTTGGCAAGTCTTTGCCTATGGTATCCGATATTCACCACCTGTTTTCTACCTTCTCCAAACCCAACGGGATGCGCAGTCATTATGCATTTGGAGAGGTGAATCGATCCCTTTACAGTACATCTGCTGGTTCCAAACTTGGGGAAGGCGAGATTTTTGAGCCTGCGGATACAGCCAAGGGAAATGTAGCCCGGGCCATGCTCTACTTTTATACCCGTTACCACAATAGAAACATCTGGGCTCAGAACACCAGCAAAGATGAGTTTTTCTTCGATAATCTGGAAACATTTATGCGCTGGCATGCAGCTGATCCAGTGGACGAGAAGGAAAAACATCGTAATGAAGTGATTTACCAAAATCAGCGCAACCGCAACCCCTTTATTGACAGACCTGAGTTTGTTACACAAATTGGAATTGATGGTTTTGCCCGTTAATTGCTGAATTTGTTGGTACTCGTTTGCCGATATAAGCCCTGCCAAAATGTGGATTTGGCAGGGCTTTTTTGATCCTAACAGCCCTGCCATTTCCTGCCGATGATCGTCTTGTGAAACGAATAGAATTACCAATTCAATTACTGCCACTACTCCTTTGTGCGCTCGGAAGCACACACTATGGGGCCAATCAGCAGTCCGATATTAAACTTCTTAGGGAATCCAATGCCCTCATGATTCAGAAGCTGTTTGATATGCAGTCCGAAATCGAGAGGCTGCAGACCAGCCTCAACCAGAAAGTAGTGGAAAAAGAAACCCAGTCCATGATACAGCCAAATGCTCCCAAGGATTTTATGGACAGGTTAACGGCTACCGGAGATATTCGGCATCGCCACGAAAATCGCGACTTTGGAAAAACCCTGGGTGTAACTCCAGCAGATCAAAGCTTCTTTTCTCAAAGAGCCAGAATCAATTTATCAGGCGAATTAAGGGACAATCTAAAATTTGACATGCAACTTATGGATCTGCGGCAATGGGGGAGCAATCGCAGTGTCTTAAGAAACAACAACGACGATTTTACGGGAGTTCAGTTGTTGCATGTAACTCACACGGACTGGATTGACAATGCGGATGTAATTCTAGGAAGGCAGCAGCTCGTCTTTGGAGACAATCTGGTATTAAGTCACGGAAACTGGGTTAGCAGACCTAAGGTCTTTGATGGTGTACGGGTTCATAAACGCCGAGGCCGGGATCAGGAGAGTGTGGATTTTTTCTACACCAAGGTAAATGCGGGAGTAGTTGCCAATAGAAGCACCGGAGATGATGTAGATCTGGGTGGCATTTATGCCCAGTTTCAACCAGGTAAAAACACCCGTTGGGCCAGTTATGGTCTAATAAGACGCGATGGGGTTATTGATGAAACCCGTTATCAACTTGGGGTAGAAGGCTCATTAAAAAGCCGTAAGATGGATTATGAACTGCATCTTGGCATGCAGGAGGGCAATACCAGTGCCCAGGATATTGGAGCATCAATGACTAAGGTTTCGGCCCGTTATACAACCCAGAGTGCCAAACAGCACAGGGTTTACAGTAACTATTATCGGGCCAGTGGGGACACCAACGGATTAGACAGAAAATCAGAAACCTGGGATCCAATGTATGGAACCCGACATGGACGGTTTGGAATTGCCGATCACTTCCGCTTCTCAAATCTGGTTTCCATGCAGCTTGGTATGGATTTTAAACCACAACGAGACACTAAGGTTGAAGTGTCCGTAACTGATATGGGCCTTGACTCCCATAATGACCGTATTATGAACGACTACAGCATCAACACGGCCAATCGCGGCTCTGGACTTACGGATCTTGGCTGGGAGTTAGGTGTAAGCTGGCATCAGCAGCACCAGAAGGATCATGCCTGGTTTGCAGGATTTTCGAGGTTTGACGGAGCCGAAGCAGCCAAACGATTCCTTCCTGGGCTGGATGGTGCCAACTTCTTCTACGCAGGCTCAGAACTTACCTTCTAACTAATTGTATTCGTCCCAGAATGCGCTCAGGGCTTCCATTAAGTCAAGGAAGGCCGCACGCAAAGCATCAAGGCTTTGAGCTTCAGGTATCGCTTTGGCCTCAAGGACTTCCTCGATGTCTCTGGCTGCCAACTGACAATCATCTGCACAGATGTTAAGACATACTCCCTTAATGGCATGGGCAATCCGGCCCACCTGAGTCCAGTCAGAACAAAGAAGAGCCTCCTCAAACTGTTTCATCTGATTCGTCAAATCTTCACGAGCCAGAGAAACTATCTCCAGCATCAATGGCAAATCTCCCCCTAAATACTCCGAAAATCTCTCACGACAAAATACAGAATCTGTCAAGCCCTCTCCCTTAGGTCCACTAGCCTCATAATATCCAATTTCCGGGAATTAGGCAAAGTTCATGGTATATTCCAGGCATGAATCTGAACCATTTGGAATCCTATTTGAATACACATAAGCCTCTAAAAGACTTCCTTATGTCTTTGGCCAATATAATCCGGGGCAATGCCTCTGTTTACCTGGTAGGCGGGCTGATTCGTGACTGTCTGAGGGGAGATTTTTCCTTTAAAGACATTGATGTAATGCTGGACTGTAGCTCTGAGGCTGAGCTTATGGAATACTTAAAAACCTTGAAATCAGAAAACATCATCCGTTTCTGGCAAAAGGTGGGTCGCAGTTTTCCTGTATTTAAAATTCACTTGCCCGGCTGTGACGAGCCCTTAGACATTGCCTTGGCCAGACAGGAAGTCTCAACGGGATTCGGTCACAGGGATTTTCATTTTAATGCGGAAGGCATTACCGCTAAAGAGGATGGAGAAAGACGGGATTTTACAGTAAATGCCCTGTTTGCCAGAATTGTTCCCGATCAAAAGTCAAAACTGACACTTCAGCTTGTAGACTATTTTGGTGGCCTGGAAGACCTTAAAAACCTGAATCTAAAAGCAGTGGGCGATACCAAAAAACGCTTTGAAGAAGACCCTTTAAGAATGCTTCGTGCCATCCGCTTCCAATACCAGAAAGGCTTTACACCAGACCCACAAATCCTGTTAGCAATCACCAGGGATGGGCCAGAGCTTTTGCCTCATCTGTCCTATGATCGCATCCAGGACGAAATTTTAAAGACCCTGATGGCCAATCCCAAAAATGCCCTGCAAACACTTCTTGATCTGAACATATTTCCATCCTGTCTGAAACCACTGTGTGACTACCTTCCCCAAGCAGCACCAGACTGGATTCCAGAAACTCCCTTAAAGTCCAGGGAACAGGCTCTGATTTGCATCCTTTTACCCTGGCTCTCTCAAATTGAGTTTTCACCCAAAAATCAACAACTCCGTATTCTGGAACAAACATTAACAGAACTGCATTTTCCCAACCCCAGAAAGATCCGAACCTGTCTTCAAGGGATCTGCGACCTCGTATCTATCCCCAAATCACCATACCCTCAGGCCTGGCAGGAAAAAACCCTGTCCTCACCCCATGCTGACGACCTGCTATTTTTTCACGAACTGCTCGTGACTGGTACAGGTATCCAGGCCCTCAATCCCCTCCCAAAACCAGACCAACCCCGCGTGGATGGAATGGTCCTGAAATCCTGGGGCATTGCCCCTGGCCCCGGTTACGAGGCCATTTTATTACAGGCCAGACAAATGCAGTTTGATGGGATTCCCCTGCACCAGATTCAAAGCCATTTAATCCGGCAATTTTTATGATGTCAATTTGGGGAGTAACAACTTAAGGGACTGTCTCGTTTTACTGGACCATTTCTTAGGTTTGATGGGGTTGGTGGAGGCACTCAGGGAAGCTTATCCAAATACTCCTGTACCAGATCATCAAACCCGGAACCTAAAAGCCGTTTCATTTTACTTCTGGCTGCTTCGGAATCCATGGTGCCTTCCTGGTAGAGTTCTAAACAAAATTTCAATTTCCCTTCAATTAGTCCCTGTCCAGCTCCAAGCTGAAAGCCCCGCTTTAAGGCAGCTTCGACATTGTCGGCCAGAATCGAGATCTGATCCCGCATCATCATTTCTTTGCTTAAGGCTCTTTGCCTTAAGTCCTCATCCGTAACCAGTGCCTTTTTGGCTT